>JBFGHF010000027.1:0-13986 GCA_041578355.1 Acidobacteriota bacterium | reverse complement strand
CGACCGGATCGAGGGCGAGGACGATCGCTGCGCCCCACATGCCGTCGCCGTCCAGCACGTCCACCTGGTCGCCCACGCTCCACCGGGAGGTGACAGTGCCCTGGCCGCCTCCGCCTTGGCTGGCGCGCACGCTGTTGGCAGCCACCCACATCCGCTGGGAGGTGTCCTGGTACTGGATGAAAACGCCGTTTCTGGCATCCAGGGCGAGGACGCTGGCCGCGGTCCACCTGCCGTCCGCAGGCCGCAGCACCTCGACCTGGTCGCCCACGTTCCACTGGGGGGTGACGGTATTCTGGCCGCCTCCGGCCTGGATGTTCGATTCGGCTTCGCGCTTGGCCCTTGCCAGTGCTTCGGCTATGCGTTCCTCTCTCTGGACGATGGTCGGGTGCCTGCGCGAGATCGGTATCTCGATTCCCTGCAGATAGGCCCTGTCGTTACCGTGATAGCCTGAAACTGCCCACGACAATTGCATGCCGAGAAACTCGCGATTGTAGATCGTCACGTCGAGTTTGGCGCCGGAGTTCCTGTCATCGGTTTCCCAGACCAAGCCAGCCGTCACACCGTCGGTGACCTGGATGATGGTGGGGTCGTCCTTGAGGCAGGCAATCCGGTTGGGCAATGGCTTTTGGCTGCCTTCTCCAGCCAGTGCCACACCGACCGGCAGGAATCCGGTCGGGCATCGGGGGAGCCAGATACTGCGGTCGTGGCTTGCGCCCGAGCAGGAATCGTTATAGATCGGGATGAAATCGACGGGCCGGGCCCACCACTTGTCTTTGCCGTTGGCGACAGCTCTTGTTCCGGGCTTTCCACACAGCGCCTTGAGGGTCTTTTTGTCGCCGCGCTGGGTGATGTTGTCGCCCAGATTGATGCAATCCGAGCCGTTTTCCACAATGGGATGATACCCGGACATGTTGTGGGTGGCGCGGGAGCCGTGATCGTTGCCCATCCATTTTGCCGGCACGTTGGTGACTTGGGTGTCCCGGTAAAGCTGGTGATAACCCAAGGGCTTGTCGTTCGCGCCGGCAGCCCGCGCCATCTCCCCGAGAAGAAAGGCCAGTGCTTTTCGGTCCCCGGGTTGCGCTGAGTGGAGAAGTCTCTTGCCCTCTTCCAGAGCGCGTTGCTCGAGCTCATCCTTAATGAGCTTCTTCACCACGTCCTTCGCCTTAAGCCGGGTCAGGTCGCCCCGCCCCAACGAATTGGCCACACCAATGGCGCGGGCATTGCGCAATCTGCCCGCCCTCTGGAGCTGTTTGAGCTTCACCGCCTGGCTCAGGATTTTCTTTGCAGAACCGGCTTTTACGAAATAGGTGGACGCGATATCCGCCTGCCGCTTCAGGCGCGCGGCCGCCAGTTGTGCGCCGAGAGCGGGATCGTCCGACGTAAAGATGAGGGTGAGAGCGCCCGTAGGCGACCACTTTTGATAGCCGTTGCCGAATTGCGTAAAGAATTGCTCCGGATCGTCGACGTTCTTCACGATATTCCAGGCATCACCCGCGATCTCCAGAAAATCACTCTCGACAGTATCGAGGGAACTGACCACCACGCTGCGGCTCAGGTTGGCGATCGTCTGGCGCCCCCGGCCCATGAAGTTCTTCACCTCTCCGTCCGGAAGCAGTTTCGACAGGTAATGCATCGTGGCGAGCGCCCCAACCGGATTCTCCGCCAACACGAAAGCGGTGGCGTCGCCCGCGAAGGTCTTCACTTCGTCGAATTCATTCTTGATGTTCTCCACGTACCGCTCGGGGTCGCCTTCGGCCTTGATGAATTCGTAGACGTGCCGATAGGGGTTCAGAATCGTTGCCGCGTTGAGTGCGCGTCCGCCATATTTTGAAAGCGTGTCGTACCAGCTGTCACAGGACGGTGTTTCGACGGTCACGGCGAAGTTTCCAACCCGGCCCACGGGCTCTGTGAAAGTGGGATTGGGGGCGGTGAGGCCTGTCGCGAGCAGGACGTGACAGGACTTTCCCGTGTACGGAATCGGATCTCCGAAAACTGCATTCGTGCAGTTCACCGGACCCTGCATTGTCTTGTAAAAGTATTTGCCGTCGGCGCCGTAACCCACCCGAGCGGTTCCGGAGAAGCGGCAAACTTCACCCTCGCCCGCGCAGCGCCGCCATTCGCTGTCGGGGGCCTCGGCAAGGGCTTGTGAAAACGGGACAATGGTCAGCGCCGCTGCGGTGCACAACAGCAGGACCGCTTCTCGGAGAACAGGGGACACAGAAATTCTCTGGATTGAGTCGCTTCGCATGGAAACCCTCTCGTCTTGGTTTGGTTGGGGCAGCGTCGCGCTAGTGCTGATGTAGGACGGGATCCGCAGAGGGACCCAAACTCCACGAACAAGCGAACTTGTTACGACCTGTCCTAAACCTTCGCCGAGGCTAACATATCTGTTGGAAAAAAGCGACGGGAGTCTGGATGGCTGTCCGCTACGCTGCAGCCAAGGTGATACGAACAGCTATCCCGCCGCCTTACTGGCGTGCGCGGCTCAGTCCGGACTCGGCCAACAGATTACTGAGCCGCGCACGTGAGCAAAGCGGCATTCTGAATGGACCATACAAGAGTGCCACTTTCATCAGATCTGGCTCTGCCCTTTTGGGCGCTCCTTCTTGATGGTTTTGACTCCGGGCGGGACCGCCCCTAGACTCTGACATGGGCACCCTGCCCTTGGCTGCCGGCACATGGACGCGAATCAGAAGAGACAGCTGGACCGGGACGGCTTCGTCGTCCTTCCCGGTCTGTTGGCGCCGGGGTTCCTGCGAAGACTCGTCGAGAGGATCGAAGAGATCTACCGAAGCGAAGGAGAAGCTGCGGGCTCCGAGTTCAAGCAGGAACCCGGGGCGCGGCGGTTGGCCAATCTGGTCGACAAGGGGGAGGTCTTCCAAGCAGCGATCGCGATGCCGGAGATCCTGGAGGCAATGGAGTTCGTACTCGGGCCGAGATTCAAACTCAGCAGCCTCAACGCACGTTCGGCTTTGCCCCGTTCCGACTGCCGTCAGCCCCTGCACGCCGACACCGGAGCCGTGATCGACGAAAAAGGCTCTTGGGTGTGCAACTCGATCTGGATGCTCGACGATTTTACTCCTGAGAACGGCGCCTTCCGCGTCGTTCCCGGGTCTCACCTGTTTGGAAAACTGCCTGGAGACGCTCTGGATGACCCCTACGCGCCCCATCCGGACGAGGTGTTGGTGACGGGTGCGGCGGGGACGGTGGTGATCCTCAACGCCCATGCCTGGCATGGAGGGACCGCCAACCGGACGAGCCGGGCGCGGCGCGCGCTGCATGCCTTCTACACGCGTTGGGACAAGCCCCAACAGCAGTATCAGAAGGAGCTGCTGCGGCCGGAAACCCAAGCCCGGCTCAGTCCCACGCTGCGTCGGCTGCTGGCTCTGGACGACCCGCTCAACGACGAAGTGAGCTCGAAAATGGGCTACCGGAGCGGGTTCATGAAGTAAACCGTGGCGCGGCCTTCCAGGCTGCGCTCCGAAAAAAACGTGGCGCGGCCTTCCAGGCTGCGCTCCGAAAGAAAAAATGGCGTCTGGTTATAAAAAGCCGATTACGATTACGATTACGAATACGATTACGGCGCCTACAGGGGAGATTTCGTGATTCGACTGCTGCTCGCCGCCATAACCTGTCTGATCCTGCACGCGCCCCTCTCCGCCCAGGAACCCGCACGGCCCAATATCCTCTGGATCACGGCCGAGGACATCAGCCCCCATCTGGGGAGTTTCGGAGACGTTTACGCCGTGACTCCCCACCTCGACCGGCTGGCGAACCAAGGTGTTCGCTACGTCAACGCATTCGCCCCCATCGGCGTCTGCGCGCCGGCGCGATCGACCCTGATTCTGGGGATGTACGCCCCTTCGGTGGGATCCCAGCACATGCGCTCGGCGGCGGCGCTGCCGAACCACATCAAGCTCTACAGCCAGTATTTGCGCGAGGCCGGATACTACTGCACCAACAACCGCAAGCAGGATTACAATCTGGCCACCGTCCCCGACGACGCCTGGGACGAATCGAGCGGCAGCGCCCACTGGCGCAACCGGCCCGAACCCGACCAGCCGTTTTTCGCCATTTTCAACTTCACGACCACGCACGAAAGCCAAGTGAGGTTGTCCGAAGAGGATTATCGAGAGCGGACGCGCGACTTTCTGCCCCGCGAGTTCCACGACCCCGGCTTGGCCCCCATCCCTCCCTACCACCCCGACACTGCCGAGGTGAGGCGGGACTGGGCCCGCTACGCCGACATGATCACCTTCATGGACAAGCAGGCGGCCGAGATCCTCGACCAACTCGAAGCCGACGGCCTGGCCGACAACACCATCGTCTTCTTCTACTCGGACCACGGAGCGGGGATGCCGCGCTCCAAACGCTGGCTCTACGACTCGAGCATCCGGGTCCCGCTCATCATCCGTTTCCCGGAGCGCTACCAGCACCTGGCCCCCGGCCCGCCGGGCAGCTTCACCCGACGGCTGGTCAGCTTCGTCGACTTCGCCCCCACGTTGCTCAGCCTGACGGGAGTCGAGATCCCGTCGCATATGCAAGGCCGAGCCTTCCTGGGAGAACTGGCCGCCGCACCGCGGCGCTACGTCCACGGCTTCCGGGACCGGATGGACGAGCGCTACGACATGGTGCGAGCCGTCCGGGATGAGCGCTACAAGTACATCCGCAACTTCCTGCCCCACAAGATCTATGCCCAGTACCTCTCCTACATGTACCAGATGCCGACCATGCGGATTTGGCAGAATCTGTCCGACCAGGGCCTGCTGATCGGCCCGCAGAAGGCCTTTTTCCGAGCCAAGCCGTCCCAGGAGCTCTACGACACCTGGGCCGACCCCCACGAAGTCCACAATCTGGCCGAGCGCGCTGAATTCCGTCCAATCCGCGACCGGCTGGCCAACGAGTTGCGCCGTTGGATTCTGGAGATCCGGGATACCTCTTTCCTGCCCGAGGCGGAAATGCACTCCCGTTCAGAGGGAAGCACGCCTTACGAAATGGCCCGCTCCGCAGGCGCATATCGGTTGGAGAGAATCTTGGAAGCAGCGGAGTTGGCATCGGCCCCTCCAGCCCCGGGGCGGGCCGACGAATTGCTCGCGCTGCTGCGGGAGTCCGACAGTGCGGTCCGCTACTGGGCGGTCAACGGCCTGATCGGATTGGGGTCGGAAGCCGAAGCCGCGCAGCGTCCCCTTGAGCGCGCGCTTGGCGATGCTTCGCCCGATGTCGCCCTCTCGGCCGCCGAGGCGCTGTGCAGGCTGGGACAGTGCGACAAGGCACTGCCGATGCTCCAAGAGACGCTGGGCGTGGAGAGCGAGTGGCTGCGGTTGCGGGCCGCGATCGTCCTCGACGAGTTCCCCGAACAGGCCCGCCCTCTGCTCCCCAAACTGAAGGAAGCCTTCGCGGCCAACAAAACGAGGAACGACCGGAATTATCCCAATCGGGTGCTCGATCACCTCATTGAGCGCTTGAGCTCGAAAGAGTAGTGTCCGGGCTGGTCATGCCCTCGATCTTCGGAACTTCGAAGCCCTCGCGGTAGTCCCTGGTCAGCATCGGGTTTGCCTCTTCGCAGTTGAGGAATCGCTCCGCAGCCGGATCGAAGATCAGCGTGTGACCGGTCCGGTAGGCGGCGTTCCCGACCTGGATGTGGAGGCAGGCCACGTGGGCGTCCTCGACGCTCACCGATTGATCCTTCAGATTGCGCGACCGAACCGCGTTGAAGAAGTGACGGAACCTGGGCAGTTCCTCGGGCAGCGGCTCCTCGACCGGAATCGGGTTTTTCTTGTAGTCGAAGAAACCCACGTTGCGCACGTAGTACCCGGTCTCGCCGTAGAAACTGTTGGTGGAAGCTCCCGATTCGTCTCCGCCCTCCCAGAAGGAACCAAGATTTCGGACTTCGAAGGTCAACATGGAGCCGTCCGAGTAGGTGTACTGTGTCGCTTGGGTATTGGGCGTCTCGCCGTCGTCGTCCCAAGCGTAACGGCCGCCGGTGCTCGATATCTTGACCGGCTTGCCCCGATTGTGTCCCCAGCAGGCGATGTCGATTTCGTGCACACCCTGGTTGCCGATCTCTCCGTTTCCGTACTCCCAGAACCAGTGCCAATCGTAATGAACGTAAAGACCCGGCTTGTCGCGGTCGACGTTGAGCAAATACGGTTTGTCGCGGGCCGGGCCCTGCCAGAGAGTCCAATCCAAGTTCTCGGGGACCGGTCCCGGTTTGCCGTGACCGATCGGATTCCGGTTGCCGTTCTTGTAGACGACTCCCCGGGAGTGGACGATCTTGCCGATGAAGCCCTGGTGCATCAGTTTGATGTCGCGCCTCAACATCGCATCGGCGCGGGCCTGGGTCCCGTGGTGGACGATTCGGCCGTACTTCTTGGCGGCCGCCACGCACTGCCGTCCTTCGTAGGCATTGTGACTCATCGGTTTCTCGACGTAGACATCCTTGCCCGCCTGGCAAGCCCACACCGTGATCAGAGAGTGCCAGTGGTTGGGTGTGGCCGTCGTGATGGCGTCGATCGACTCGTCCGCCAAAGCGTCCCTCAGGTCGTGGTAGGCCCGAGGCTGCTTGCCCGTCGCCTCCTGGATTTGCGCCACGCGCTCTTCCAGGACCTGAGAATCGACGTCGCAGAGGGCGACAATCTCCGTCCCGTCCTCTTTGAGGATGTCCCGTATATGGCTCCGACCCTGTCCGTGAACGCCGATGATGCAGACACCGATGCGGTCATTGGCGCCAAAGACCGAACTTCTCGCCGCGGCCCCGGCCGTGATGACTGCTGCCGCCGACGACCCCAGAAAACGCCTCCTCGACATTGCCATGGCAATTCTCCTCTTCTCCCGGTGCTCCTCGGTCTGGTTGGAGAGCAGTGCCGCAAAAAGCGACTCGCCGAGCACCCGATTCGTCTTGCAGTGAAGCACTCCCCAAATTCTATGTAGGCGATTAAATCCTACGCTTCAATGAAGCGGAAGGCAAGGATTTGGATGCTTCTTTCCGGGCGCTGCGCCTTTCGACAGCAAAAGCCGCCGGGTTGGGCAATGAGATCGTCGGTTCCCTCCGCGGCAGTTCGCGGTTTATCAGTGAGCACTCTGAGCATGGAATCCTGGTTGTACGTCCTCTTCAAGACGATCTTTGCTCAAGGCCAACAAGCTCTCGGGAATGGAGTATCGTAGGGAGGCGGCTCGAGTTTGCCTGGCCCGTTGAGCTACCGATGTCGAAATACCCGAAAATCGCCAGTTTGCGGTCGATCCAAGCCTTTCGCGCCCGTCTCTTTGAATTGGGACTGGATCTTCCCAGCGACAACACCGTGCTGCGAGCCGATCAGGGCTCGCCTCTGGCCGAACCGCTGCAGATCGGCGGTTTTCAGGTGGGCAACCGCTGGTGCGTACAACCGATGGAAGGCTGGGACGGAAACCGAGACGGTTCGCCCAGTCGCCACACCTTGAGGCGGTGGCGACGCTTCGGTGAGAGCGGAGCGAAATTGATTTGGGGCGGCGAAGCGGCGGCGGTTCGTCCCGACGGGCGCGCCAACCCAAATCAGATCCTGGCCATCCCCGACAACCTGGACGGCCTGCGCCATCTTCTCGAGACCCTTCTCAATGCCCATCGGCAGAAGCACGGTCGGACCGAGGACCTCTTGACCGGGCTGCAGCTGACCCATTCCGGGCGGTTTTGCCGTCCCAACGGGAACCAACTCGAACCCAGAATCGCCTATCACCACCCGCTGCTCGATCGGAAATTCGGCATCGACCCCGACGATGATTCCCCAGTCTGGGCGGATGACGAGGTGGAGGAGTTGATCGATGCCTACGTGCGGGCGGCGGGGGCGGCGCGTCAGGCGGGCTTCCATTTCGTCGACATCAAGGCCTGCCACGGATACCTGCTGCACGAATTCCTGAGCGCCCATTCCAGGCCGGGCCCCTACGGCGGCGACTTGGAGGGTCGGGCGCGCCTGCTGACGAGCATCGTCGAGCGGGTCCGCACGGCTTTGCCCGATCTGATGGTCGGCGTCCGGCTGAGCGTTTTCGATCTGGTGCCCTACCATGCCGGCGCCGAGTCGGGCGAACCCATGGCTTACGAGGGGCTTCTTCCCTACCGTGCCGGATTCGGCGTCGACCCAAACTGTCCGGTGCGATTCGACCTGAGCGAGGCGATCCGCCTCATCGGGCTGCTGGCCGATCGGGGGGTGGCGGCAATCAACGTCACTTGCGGAAGCCCTTACTACAACCCACACATCCAACGCCCGGCGATTTTCCCGCCCTCGGACGGCTACCAGCCTCCCGAGGACCCGCTCGCCGGAGTGACTCGACAAATCCAGGCCGCCCGAATCTGCAAAGCGGCCTTTCCGAGTTTGCCCATGGTGGGCAGCGGCTACACCTACCTTCAGGACTACCTACCCCACGTGGCCCAGGCGGTGGTTCGAGAAGGCTGGATCGATTCTGTCGGCCTGGGACGGATGATACTCGCCTATCCCGAGCTGCCCGCCCACGTGCTTCGCGAGGGCGAACTGCAACGCCGCAGCGTCTGCCGCACCTTCAGCGACTGCACCACCGGCCCTCGTCAGGGAATGGTTTCGGGATGCTTTCCGCTCGACCCTTATTACAAGGCTCTTCCCGAGGCGAAACGGCTCAAGGAGTTGAAGCGAGGGAGATAGCAGGGTCGCCTACGACTCCGCCTGGGCCGTTTTGTCCGCGTTCTCAAGAACGCGGCTACAAAAGAACGCCACTACGAAGACGCAAGACGGAGGACGCAAGACGGAGGACGGAAGACGCCCCCCCGTAGACCCCTGTCGCAACCTGCGCTATCATCCTCACGTCAACCATGATCTGTTCAGGCAAATGCTCTCTTTCGATGGCAATCTCCGTTCTCTTTTGGCTGTCGATGGCCGCCTCCCCTGGGCTCTTCGGCGAATCCGCCAACCGCCTCACAGCGGACGAAGTCGCGGAGGGCTGGCGGTTGCTTTTCGACGGCACCAGTGTCGACGGCTGGCGCGGCTTTCGGCGGCAGACGTTTCCTCATCATTCGTGGGTTCTGGAGGACGGCTGTCTGAAGAATCTCTCGTCGCCGCGCAAAAACTCGTTTCTAAGATCCTCGCTGCGGCGCCTCAAACACAAACTTGCCGGCAGGCGGCGCCGCGACTTGATCACGTTGGCGCGCTACGAGGACTTCGATTTCCGCTTCGAGTGGAAGATTTCCCCGGGAGGCAACAGCGGGGTGAAATACTTCATCCTGGAAGAACGCGGCAGGGCCATCGGCCACGAATACCAGATCCTCGATCAAAGCAGACCCGACCAGGATCCCGACAAGAAGACCGCCGCTTTTTACGATGTTCTGCCCGCCTCCAACAACGAGATCCGCGGCGGCGAGTTCAATCAGGGGCGCATCGTGGTCTGCGGCGATCGGGTCGAGCACTGGCTCAACGGCGAGAAGGTCTTGGAGTATCGCTCGGGGAGCGAAGAGCTCAAGGCGGGCATCCAGGACAGCAAGTTCAACGACGTCCCGGGCTTTGACGAGAGCATCAGGGGGCACCTGCTGCTGCAAGACCACGGAGACGTCGTCTGGTTTCGAAATCTGAAAGTCCTGGATCTGACGGGGCGCTGCGAATGATCCCCGGGTGGTCGGCACCATTGCGGGGCTGCAATCGTTCAGAGCTTGTTGCCCAAGGGAGATGGCGAGAATGACAGTACTGCAATCGTGAGATTGCAGACGATCACTGCACTGCTTTGCATCAACAAAGATTGATTGTCTGCGTTCTGACGGAGCGTGTTGCCCGAATCCGAGGATGGCTGTCACTTACAGTACTGCATTCGTGAGAATGCAGACAGCGCACGGATTTACGCTCTAAAGCGACGAGCACCTGTCTGCAATCTCACGATTGCAGTACCGTTGGAGGCTGCGCAATGGTTCGGGCAACACGCCCTGACGAACGCAGTACTGACAGTGGCGCCATACCGCGATTTGGGCAACACGCCCTCACGAATGCAGTAACTGTCAGGGCGAGGCAGACAGGATATGAAAAGCAAAGAGCACAACCGTATACTCCGGCGTCAGTTTCTCCAGCGCACAGCGGGGCTGGGCGCCCTGGCCCTGGCATCACCCCTCGGCTGCACTTCCCCCGCAACGGCGCCAGGCGCGGGCCAGGCAATGAGAATGGGGCTCGTCACCTACCTCTGGGGGCGCGATTGGGACCTTCCGACCTTGATTCGGAATTGCGAACTGGCCGGCTATGAAGCCGTTGAACTGCGCACCCAGCACGCCCACGGAGTGGAACCCTCGCTATCGGCCGCCGAGCGCGCCGCGGTAAAGAGCCGCTTCGAAGACAGTGCCGTGGTCTGCGTCGGGTACGGCTCCAACCAGGAGTATCATTCTCCCGACCCCGACGAACTGAAACGAAACATCGAAGGGACGTTCGAGTTGATCAAGCTCTCGCACGACATCGGCGGCAGCGGAGTCAAGGTCAAGCCCAATACGCTTCCCTCCGACGTCCCGGAAGAAAAAACCATCGAGCAGATCGCACGATCGTTCAACGAGGTGGGCAAATTCGCCTCCGAACACGGACAAGTGATCCGGGTCGAAGTCCACGGCCGCCGAACTGCCGAACTTCCCGTCATGAAGGCGATTTTCGATCAGGTCGAGGAGACCAGTGTCGGCATTTGCTGGAATTGCAACGAGCAGGATCTTCTTCCGCCCGGCCTGGAAGGCAATTTCAACCTGGTCAAAGACCGTTTCGGAGACACCGTTCACGTGCGCGAGCTGGACGGAGACGCCTATCCTTACCCCGAGCTCTTCAAGCTGCTGGTGGGGATGGACTACGCAGGCTGGATCCTGCTGGAAGCCCGCGGAGAGCCCCCCGACCGCGTCCAGGCCATGAAAGAGCAAAAAGCGGTCTTCGAGAGGCTGGTGGCCGAAGCCCGGGGATGACCGCGACTCAATGCTGACGGCAGACAGGCGAGTTTGCCTCCACCGCATTTTCATCACCAAAAAGGAGAACGAAATGAATGCTGCCAGATGGCGACCGAACGGCGCCGGGTATGGGAATGTCCTCAGAGTTGCAATCCCGATCCTGGCCCTCGCGGCGTTGTGCCTGCAGATCGCTCAGGCCGCGGACGACCGGGTGTTCGAGCTTCGGAAGTACATCACCCACGAGGGTAAGCTCGACGACCTCCACAAGAGATTCTCCGAGCACACCAACAAGCTCTTCGTCAAACACGGCATGCACCTGATCGCCTACTGGACCCCCGCCGAGGGCCCCGAAGCCTCCAACACGCTGATCTATGTCCTGGCCTTCCCCAGCCGGGAAGCAAGAGCCGCGTCGTGGAAGGCTTTTCGCGACGATCCCGATTGGCAAAAGGCGTATCAAGCGTCCATCGCGGGCGGAAAACTCGTGGAGCGAATCGAGAGCACCGTGATGAAAGCCGTCGACTACTCGCCGATTCAGTAAGGCGGAGGTCTACCTGCCGACCGCTTGCGGCATGCGGCAGGGCAGCCAGCGGTAAGCAGTACGGGCGACATGGGACTGACTCTACTCGACATCGTCACCTTCGTGGGATTCTTCGCGCTGGTGGTCGGCGTCAGCATGTACAAGAGCCGGCGCGAGGAGACCAGCGAGGACTTCTTCCTGGCCAGCCGGGGTCTGACCTGGCCGTTGATCGGGCTTTCGCTGATCGCGGCCAACATCTCCACCGAGCACTTCGTGGGGATGGCGGGCCAGGGAGCGGGGATCGCGGGGATGGCCATCGCCAGCTACGAGTGGCTGGCGGCCGTCACACTGGTGTTCGTCGCCATCTTCTTTCTCCCCAAATTCCTGCGCATCGGCATCTTCACCATCCCCGAGTATCTGGAATACCGCTACGACGCCCGGGCCCGGGCCATCATGGCCTTCTACACGATGGTCATCTACGTGGGCGTGACCATCGCGGCGGTGCTCTACTCGGGCGGCCTCACTCTACAGACCATCTTCGGCGACCTCTCGGACCCGGCCCATCTCCGCTACGGCATCTGGGTGATCGGCGGAATCGCCGCTCTCTACACCATCTGGGGAGGATTGAAAGCCGTCGCCTGGGCCGATCTCTTCCAAGGATCGGCTCTGATCATCGGAGGCGCCATCACCACGGTTCTGGGACTTCGAGCCGTGGGCGGCGTGGGCAGTTTTTTCGAACACAACGCCGACAAGCTGCACATGATTCTGCCCAGCGATCATTCGGTTCTCCCCTGGACGGCCCTGGTGATCGGTCTGCACATCCCCAATTTCTATTACTGGGGCCTCAACCAGTACATCACCCAGCGGACCCTGGCCGCCCGTTCCCTCCGCCAAGGCCAATTGGGGATCCTCTTCGCCGCCTTCCTCAAGCTGATCATCCCCTTCGTCATCATCTTCCCGGGGATGATCGCCCTGCAGCTCTACGGCGACCAAATGACGGGTGAGAGCGGGACCGACGCGGCCTACCCTCTGTTGATTCGCAACCTGGCGGGGCCCGGAGTGCGGGCTTTCATTTTCGCCGCCATCAGCGGAGCGGTCATCAGTTCGCTGGCCTCGATGCTCAACTCGGCCTCGACCATCTTCGCGATGGACCTTTTCAAAAGGCACTGGCGTCCCCGGGCCTCGCAGAAGACTCTCATCTGGACGGGGCGCGCCTCGACGGCCGTCTTCGTGCTGATCGGATGCTCGATCGCACCCGCTCTCGGGGACCCGCGCTTTCAGGGCATTTTCACCTACATCCAGGAATTCCAGGGCTACATCTCCCCGGGAATCCTGGCCGTCTTCGTCTTCGGCATGATCTTCAAGCGAGTTCCCGCCGTCGCCGCGACCGTGGGCCTGATACTGACCGTACCGGTTTACGGGTTTTTGCAGTGGCAGTTGGGCAGCGTCGCCTTTCTGAATCGGATGGCCATCACCTTCGCCGTGGTCCTGCTGGCAATGCTGATCATCACGTGGAGAAAGCCCCTGGCGGAACCCAAGATCCTCCCCGAAAGAGAAGACTACGACATGCAGGTCACTCCGCTCGTCAAATGGTTGGGCGGCGCAGTGATCCTACTGACAGTGATGATGTATGCGATCTTCTGGTGAAGCGGCCGTGCGCGAGACGCTTTGACATAAGCAGCGAACCCCCAGCGACCATTCGCAAGTTCCGTTCGTCCGCGTAGCCCTCGCCGGTCGAGACCGGACGCCGCTCTTAAGGGATAATGAACCGCATGAGTGTGATGGCCGCAATGCTCCGCGCCGCCTTCCACGAGCCCAACACGCGGATCTACCAAGTCGTGCAGGGAGCGGTCTGGATGCTCATCCTCCTCTCGATCGTCTCCCTGGTGGTCGAAGCGCTGCTGCCCGACGGGAGCCCCGCCGCCCGCGTGGTCGGTCAACTCGACCGTGCGATCCTGGCCCTGTTTGCTGCCGAGATTCTGTTGCGCGTGGGCACCTTCCGGCCACCTTCGCTCGAAGTCTTTCGGCGGCCGCCGATGGGACGCCTTCGCGCCCACCTGCTTGCTCGCCTTGGCTATATGATTCGCCCGCTGATGCTGGTCGACATCGTGGCCGTGCTGGCCTTGTTCCCGGAGTTGCGCGGGCTCCGGGTGCTGAGGCTATTGAGGCTGCTGCGGACGACGCGGATCTTCCGTTACCGCAACCCCTTCGCCATCGTGATGCAGACGCTGGAGGAGAACGGACTGCTGTTCGGCTTCGCGTTCAGTGTGCTGTCTGTGGCAACGCTGCTCGGTGGGGTGAGCATCTACCTGATCGAAGCGAAACAAAACCCCTCCATCGGGAGCGTCCAGGACGGCATCTGGTGGGCTCTCGTGACCATCACGACGGTCGGCTTCGGCGACATCACGCCCGACACCCTCCTGGGTAGGATCGTGGGCGGGGTTCTGATGGTGGCTGGAATGTTCACGCTGGCCTTGTTCGCCGGCATCGTGGGTTCCAGTCTGGTGAGTGGGATGCTGAGCATCCGGGAGGAGCAATTTCGTATGAGCGACTACGTCAACCACATCGTCGTGTG
>JBFGHF010000026.1:0-14172 GCA_041578355.1 Acidobacteriota bacterium | reverse complement strand
TCCAACAGTGAGGTTCAATGATGCGCACCCTCGATAGCAGCCTCAACGCGCCGACGGTAGACAGTGGCGAGCCCGTCATTCTCGACATCGGCTGCGGCCGCAAGAAACAGCCCGGCGCCATCGGTCTGGACCGCGTCGACCTCCCCGAAGTCGATATCGTCCACGACCTCAACCAATTCCCCTACCCGTTCGAAGACAACTCCTTCGACTACGTCTACGCCACTCATGTGATCGAGCACATGGATTCCATCCTGGAAGTGATGGAGGAGATCTATCGGATCAGCAAGCCGGGCGCAAAACTCAGGCTGATCACACCCCACTATTCCGACGCCATCTCATGGCAGGACCCCACTCACAAGTGGCACCTCAACTCCTATTCCTTCCGCTAT
The DNA here is from genome assembly GCA_041578355.1 of Acidobacteriota bacterium. GTDB lineage: Bacteria > Acidobacteriota > UBA6911 > RPQK01 > JANQFM01 > JBFGHF01. The sequence goes on along the minus strand of JBFGHF010000026.1, from coordinate 13,783 downwards.
TTCGACGCCGAATACGAGAGCAGCTACTACACCCACGCCCGCTTCCGGCTGCTGTACCGCCGTCTGGAAATGGCGCCTCTTTGGAGACTCTTGGGAATTCAGTTCCTGATCAATCTGGACAATCGCTTTCCCGGATTTCGGTTCATGCGCCGATTCTGGGAGCAGTATCTCTGCTTTCTGCTCCGCGCCAAGGAGATGGACTTCGTCTTCGAAGTGCTCAAGCCCTGACCCCGGAAAACAGGCATCCCTGCCTGTTGATCAGGGAGTCGAGAGCGAGAGCGAAGAGCGAATGCCGGTGGTTCTCTTCTTCGTGCCCTTTGTGCCGTGGTGGTTCTGTTTTCCCGGGGATTTCCAACCCCCAAGGCACCGAGGCTCGACGCCCGGAGCCGGTGATTTCCCCTTTTTCGTGCCCGTCGTGCCCTGCTGGTTCTGTTTTTCCCGGGGATTTCCAACCCCCAAGGCACCGAGGCTCGACGCCCGGAGCCGGTGATTTCCCCTTCTTCGTGCCCGTCGTGCCCTGCTGGTTCTGTTCTCCCGGGGATTTCCAACCACCAAGGCACCGAGGCACGACGCCTATCCCACACCGATTGACCGGCCCGCCCCGGGGTCGTGCTTTGCCAGCGCCCCCGTCCGAACGATATACTGCCCAGCATGGACATCCGGATCATCTACTGCGCCACCTGAGCGACCACTGCCGACAAAGCGGCGAGTTTCGCCGCTCTCATCCGCGAAAAGCTGGATACACCTGTCGAAATGGAGAAGGGCCGACACGGGCAGTTCGAAATCCAAGTGGGTGGACGGACCGTCCTCTCACGCAAGGGCGGCTTGATCGCCAAGTTCATGCGCAAGCCCTGGCCCAGCCCGGAAAGCGTCCTGGCCGCCGTGCGCGGCGCGCAGTGAGTTTTCCCTCGACCTCCCGCTTCCACCTCGTCCCCTTCGGACAGACCTAGGGACCTCATACCGCCGAGAGGTCTCGTAATCGTATTCGTAATCGGCCCTCTTTCCGAGATCAATCGAGAACTTACGACGCGCTGCACTAGGGCTTGCCGGTGGCGGCGACGCGGAACCCGATGTGGTCCATCATCGGCAGCCACCAGCGGCTTTTGGGAAGCTGAGGATCCAACGATCGCCACCAATCCTCCTCGAAGGAACGAGCAGCGCAGCGGATCTCTTCGGCAGGGCTGCCGTGGTCGCCCCCGCGCGCCACGTGCACACGCCCCGTTTCGGGGCCGGTCGGGTCGAGGACCGGCTCTTCAGCCGCTCTCTTCGAGTAAGCCGCCGCGGAGTAGAAGTCGGCCACCCATTCGCGCACATTGCCTTGCAGGTCGTGAAAGCCCCAGCCATTGGGGGCACCCTCAGCCACCGGACGAGGCTCTCGATCGGAGTTCTCTTCGAACCAAGCCGATTCCTCGATGGCTTTGCCCGCCTTCCCCGCGAGGGGGCCATCGACTCCTTCCGCACGGCAGGCATACTCCCATTCGGCCTCGCTGGGCAGGCGATAGGAGCGCCCCGTTTTGCGGGAGAGCCATCGGCAGAAGTTGACCGCGTTTTCCCAGGTCATTCCGACGGCGGGATGATCCTGACTTCGGCCCATGCTGAGGTCGCCGTACACCGGTGTGGGACCGGTGACCGCATCGGCCTGGTCGGCTGCGGGCTCCCCTTCCCGAACCGACGCCAATCCGATACCGCTGTCGGAACGCTTCGTTTCGAGGTAGTAGGCCAAAAAGAGTTCCAGAGTGGTTTCCGTGGAGGCCAGGTAGAAGGGCGAGATCCGGACTGGATGAGAAGGCCCCTCGTCTTCCTTTCGGCCCGGCTCGTCCGCGGCGCTTCCCATCCGGAAGGTTCCACCGGGAACCAGGATCATCTCGAACGAGATCTCCGCCCCGCTTTCGGTCGTCACGGTCTCGACGTAGCTCGCCGGCCATTGCTCGGGGGATGGCTGCCGGGAAGCTTGGACCCCCAAGCCAGCCAGCGCAAGCAACATCAAAACGGTCATCAAGAGCTTGGTTTTCATCGTCGGCCCCGGCGGCCAAGCGCCTCAATACTCGCGGGCTCCCAGGAGTCCCGGTTGAGGCACCGGATACTTGCCATCTTCCCCGGCATTCAGCGGAGCCGGCGAGTTCATCGAGAGCTGGTCGATGCCCGGCGCGAACTCGTGGTCACCGTTCAAGGCGTCCTCGTAGCTGACCACCCGACCCGTGTGGGCGGCCATCCTGCCCATCGAAGTCACCAGACTCGCCTCCGCGCCCCGCTTGACCTCGTTGAATGGCTTGTCTTCGCGGATCGCCTCGATCAGATGGTTCCACTCGAGCTGATAAGGGTTGGGCTCGGGCTGGGGGAAGGCCCAGCTCAGTTGATCTTTATTGTCGATATCCTGACCGCTGTAGATGCGGCATTTGGCCGGCGTGTGAGAGGACGTGGAGATGACCGCCGAGCCCCGGGTGCCGTGGGCGTAGCTGGCGAATTCGTTGTGACATCCGTCGATGCAGCGGCCCTGCAGAAACAGTTTGGCGCCGTCCGAGAAGGTGTATTCGACCGAGTAGCTGTCGAAATTCTGGTCGACGGACTGACCTCGATAGTGGCGGCCCCCGGTGGCTTGGGCGCGAATCGGCCAATCGTTCTTCATCCAGCAGCTTTCATCGATGTTGTGGATGTAGAAATCGCTGTAGCTGCCCCCGCTGGCCCAGAGGAAGCTGTGGAACCGCTTCACCTGATAGAGCAGATGGGAGACCTCTTCGGGCTTCGGGTCAGAGGCGAAAAAGCCGATCGGGCCGTGCATGCGATAGGCCCGCAGAAGCGTGATGTCGCCGATCGCGCCGTCCTGAATGCGGTGGAACAAGTCACGGCGCGCTTCGCAGTGGCGGCACATCAAACCCACGCCGACTTTGAGGTTCTTGGCGACCGATTGTTCGGCCAGCTCGAGCATTTTCCGGGTTGTCGGGCCGTCCACGGTCACCGGCTTTTCCATGAACACATTGACGCCTTTTTCAATGGCGTACTGAAAATGCACCCAGCGGAAGGCGGGCGGCGTGGCGAAAATGACGACGTCCCCCGGACGAAGACTGTCGATCGCCTGGCGGTAGGCGTCGAAACCCAGAAAGCGACGATCCGGAGGGACGTCGAGCTGCGTCGGATGACGTTCTTCGAGAGCGCCGTAGCTTCGCGTCAGGCGATCCTCGAAAACGTCCGCCATGGCCACCAGCTTGATGGGTCCGTTCTCGACCGAAAGAGCGTTGGAGGCGGCCCCGGTGCCGCGCCCCCCGCACCCCACCAGCGCCACCTGGATGGTGTTGTCCTCTCCTGCGTACATGTAGGGAGCCAGGCCAGCCGCCAGCACCGAACCTGTCGCGACTCGTCCCGTTTCTTTCAAAAACTTCCGTCGAGTCCTGCTCTTCGCTTCTTTCTCGATCATGATTTCCTCCTCACTCTGGCGTCAATTCTACACCGACGATCAGGTCGCGTCAGGGGATTGGTGAGCACCGGCGTCAAAATGATGTCGGGCGGAAAAAGACCTGTCATCGAAATCTGTTTTTCGCGCCTCGGGGCGGACTCACCCCTGTTTTCCCTTTAGTGCTCAGGCGGTTCCGTGCCTGACCGTCTCCAGTTCTTGGAGACGGGCATGCGCCTCCTGTTTCCGCATTTGAATTCGTTTCAAGTCTGGCCGTCGAATTGCTTGATTTAGCAAAAGCAGCCTGGGAGGAATGCCTATTTTACATAGGCCTTCTCCACCCCAATCGGGTTCACACCCTTTATCCCAATTGGGGCCCAATTCCGGAGTTCCGTTCAGCTCAGAGAGATTCGGGGCTGTGAGGTACAGGTCGCTCAATAAGAAAGGAAAAATATCCATGAAAAAACCGCTCCTTTGCGTTTCCGTATTTGCCCTTTTTCTCGGCTTCGGTCACGCGCAACCCAACGCCGCCGTGGTCATCAATCCGGCGGGATCCTGCATTTTGTTCGACGGAGATGGTGGCATTGTGTCGACGGGCGACACCCAGATCGTGGCCACACAGAGTCAAAACGGGAACACGTCTCTGAAATGTCAGGCCACTGGACTGGCCAACAGTTCCGGAATGGCGGTTCATTACGATATAGACGACAATCCCATTTTGCCTGGGGCCCTGTTGTGTCTGATCATGTCGCCGTTGCCGCCGTTCTTCATTGTCACGGAGGATTGGCAGGAAACGGTCTCTTCCTCTGGCCAGGCCACACTCAGTTGCAAATTCAAGGGCAACCAATGAGAGATAGCCTCTGAGCAGGAGCCAACGACCCGACTCCTGCGATCCAGCGGAAAACGAACGGAACTCCGGGCCAGGCGTCACGTCAGAGGGCATCGAAAAATCAAAGGAATGAAGAAACCGGCCGGCATCCTTGCGGGCAGGAAATGGCAGCGCGGCCAAAGCCCTGGGAGCCAGCCGAACGACCGGCTTGACTCCCTGGGGACGGGGGGCCTGAAAAGTAGCCGGCTCGGTTACCCGAACCGAGTAAGATTTTCACCTAGCCGACCTTGAAAACCACCGAGCCCTTGCCGCAGTCGGACTTCACCCAGAACTCGTGCTTGCCCGGCGGGAGCTTCCAAAGGAATTGGCCGCTGAATTCGTCGTAGAAACCGGCCTTGCCCAGGGTGGTGTTGCCGATTCCCCAGCGGACCTCATGACCGCCCCCGGAACAGGTGGTGCTGAAGCTGAAGGGCAGATAGGCGGAGGAGAGTTTACCCCCGGGGGATGGATCCACCTTGGGATAAGTTTCACCGTCGATCGGGTAGACAATGTTCACGTCTGCTTGCATGTTCGACCTCCTTGGTCGTCTGGATTGATACAAAAACGCGCTCTCACTGAACTTCTTGTGACGGAAACGACGCAATCGTTTCAGGGACTCCGGACTCGGCAGCGCCCCGTCAGCCGTTTCGAAGGCCTGTCCGACCCTCGTCTGGTCACGATCGAAAGGCGTTCGAACCTCGGCGCGGGGCCAGCACCGCTGACAGAGCCGCGTTCGTTGAGAACGCGGACAAAACGCGATCGGAATCGGTCTTCGTTCCCACGAACCAAGTTCTGTCGGGGTCGCGGCGCCCCAGATCGGGGCGCGCCACTACTCTTCGAACTGGAACAACTTGCCAGCCACCTCCAGCAGCACCACATCCTCACACCGAGAGCCCTGGGGCGGGGTATAAACGACTCTCAGACGATAAGTGGAGTTGTCGATCGGCCGGAAGCAGAGTCGATTGCCCTGTGCGTTGAAGTGGCGCGGAGGATCCTGCAGGTCTTCCGGGTCGGGTTTCAGGCTCCATTCGAAGGTCCCTCCACCCGGAACGCCATAGGCCTCGAAGTCGAGAGTCTGGGCGAATTGGGCAGGCCGCGTCCCGCCGGGGTCGGCCAGAAGATCCAGAAACTCGCGCACCAGGATCTGCACGCTGCAGCCATTCTCCGGTGGGGTGACTCCCACCGTCGGGGGCATCACCATGGGACCCTGGGCGAAGAAAAGCTGAGCTTTGATGTAATCGGCTTCCATTACCACGTTGTCCAACACAGAATCGGGCACCTGATCCATTAAGGGCAGGACCTTGTGCACGTACTGGCTCAGGAACGAATCCATCAGATAGGCGACCGAGAAGAACCCCAATCGCTCAGCTCTGACTTGCTGCTGACAGGTGTCCAACGCTATATGCAGGGGTTCTCGCTCCTCCCAGGGCAAAGGCAGCTCCTCGATCGTCCGGCGGATCAGCTGGAAGTTCCATAGTAGATCTTCCCAAAGATCGGCTTTGGGTTGGATCGTGAGGCAAGCAAGGGCGAGGAAAAAAAGCGTCAATTTCTTCAACATCGTTCATTTCTCCCGTTCGCCTGCTAAAAGGTGTACCTGACAGCTGGCAGCGTCCCCAGCACGAGTCCTGTCTGTTGCAGGGTCACGATACTTACCGGTCCGGAAGCCCGCACCGAGAGGACCCCGACGATCCGGGTCACCTGGGGAAAGAACTGGCCGATGTAGCGCGACACGCTCTCCCCGGCCTGCAGGGTGAACTGCGTGACCGCCACGTCGGTTCCCGTGTGGTTGCGGAGAGTCAGTTCCACGCGAACCGGCCGATCGGTTCCCGGCTCGGCCAGGTTGACCACCGCGATTCCGGTCTGGGTTGGAGGTCCGTGTACAACGAACAGGTCCGCGCTTCGCATGGGACCCGGCGATTCCACGGCAGCCTGAGTCACCAGATTCTCGTTGGAGAAGATCTCAAAGAACACTTGGGCGCCCACTTCCCGACTGGCCTCAAGTGTTGCCCAACCGCCCTTGGGAAGTTCGGCGGCATCATCGGTCTGCAACCGCAACATGCCTCGTGAAGGGACCTCTGCGAGAAAAACGGAGGCTGCCACGTCGTCGACGCTGACAGCCCAAGGCGAGCCGTCGGCCTCAAAGAACCGGATTGTGGCCGAAACGCTCTCCTGGCCCTGATTGAGAACCAGAAAGGTGGTCCGGAAGCCGCCCCCATCCCCGACGATGGCAAAGTAGTGATAACGAGACGGCGTCCCTGCTTGAAGCCCAGTGATGAAGAGCCACAAGGCCAGGACCGCCGCCGGGAAGATCCTTCGTATCATTTCTTCCTTCCTTTCCGAAGGCGGAGAAAAGTGGCGTGGGCATCCTGCCCGTGAGATGACCGGGGCAAGCCGGCCAAATGCGGTTGGCGGCAATTCCAATGACCACCTCGCCCGTTGAGAGGCAGCCCGCTGAAACCGCCGATTTGTTTTGAGACTCTGAACCAGATTCCCCGCCGGGATTCTCCCGGTGTCTGGGATGCCTCCCTCAGAGCGGTTTTATTTCCACCTTCGGGCCAGCAACCTCCATGCCAGAGTAAGAGGGGGACGATTGACGCCGTTGTGGCGTGCTGGAAATCCCGGCGTTCCCCCCCGGAGGAACCACACGCTCCGCCATTCTTTCAAGAAAACCCTTCGCCGAAAACCACGGGCGATGCACCGACGTCTTGCTGGGCGAAATCCACCACCAGGGTGAAAGCGCCCGCTCAAAACCCCTTCGATTCCATCGGCGCCGATCCTCGAGTGCCGCGCCTGCCGCCGCTCTGCGGCCGCACTGACCGAGCGCTACCCCCTGAATGGATCACGACACGATCTCAATGCGATTGCGGAAGAGCCGTGCTTCGGTCTGAGGCAGGGGTGGAAGACGTGCTGCGACGACGACTTGGAACGGACGATTCGCACTTCGCACCTCTCACCTTGCACTGCGCCGTTCGGGCGCTCCGACGTCGGCGCTCTCTGCAACGCCGAAGCCCCAAGGATCGAGCGGGTAGATGAGATGAGATGAGATGAGATGAGATGAGAGAGATGAGAAGTTGGAACTGGCCACGGATCACGAGCTTCCCCACCAGATCCTAAGTCCGAAGGGAGGGCCGAAAAACGACCCTCCCAACCCGCATCAGATCAGCCGGTTCCACCTGCCCGATCTTAATTCTCAGACCGGTTGTGTCTACCGACTCAGGCGGAGTCAGCTTGATTTCCGTAGATACGGATACGATCCCGTGTTCGACCGCGTCCTTCAGGGCTTCTTTCTTACCGCTGGTCCAGCAGGGACGCAGGAAGCGCCGATCAGAACACCGTTGCCGTTCGCTTGGCGGCACGCGGTGGGATCTGCAGGTCCCGGGCTGTCGAACGGCGACGGGGTCACGGGAAAACTGTCCAGCGACTCGTTGAAGGCCGTCAGGTCCTCGATACAGCCGCTCGCACTGATCATATTGGCATTGGCGCCGCAAAACCCTTCGCATTCGACGATGCGAGCCGCGATCTCGTTGCCGCAGAAGCCGCCGTTGTCCTCCGTGGCGGCCAGGTTGAGCTTGGCCGCCGTAAGCTGGCGTACCAGCTGGGCGTAGGAGCGGTTCGCCCTCGATTCCTGGCCCGGGGCCACGCACATCGCTTCAGTGGAGGAATTGCATACGCCGGCGCCCGTCACTTGGAGCGGTTGGCCGCACACCGTGACCGGCAGGAACTGCTCCGTGATGTGGGGATGAGTTCCCCAGAATCCCGGCGTCCGGGTAAGGCACTCAATCTCGGTTGGCGGTCCGCCGTTGCAGGGCGCGCAGGAAGGACCGGACAGACAATTGAGGGCACAGCCCGGACCCGCCTTGCTTTGTGTCTGGGCAGCTCCCACCCCAAGCTGCGCCGTCTCACCGCTGATCGTCAGCTTCATTTGTACGCAGTCACCCGCGTCGAGCTCGTTGCTACTCACCACGTCGCACTTGGCGACCAAACCCTCGTCTCCAGGACAGGATGGATCCCCGTTCTCGACAACGCAGCTCAGGTCGGCGCCGTCACCCGCCGTGTCGGCGTGCTTTGCGAAGGTGATCTGGTTGCCGGGTGTGAGACAGGCAGAGAGATCTCCCAGCACAATATTGATATGGCTCAGGGCTTTTCCGGAAGGACAATCCAGGTCGAAGGGCCCGCGGTCGCAGACCTCGTAGATCCACTCGCTGGTTCCGGCTTGTTGGTTGATATTCGACGAGACCAGTGTGACTTCGAAGGCCTGCGTGCCGTTTCCGGTCGGACCCTGGACGCAGACCGACTCGGCGGTATCCTCACAGTTGCAGGAAAGCTGGGCAGCGCCAGGCGTTGTGAAAAGGAAAATCACCGGTACCAGCGCCGCAACAACGACCAAAGGTTTCCTTTGCATATTGAACTCCTGATTTCAGCCAATTTGGCTACACTCCAACCTTCGGCAGCTCGGCGGTCTACACAGACCAGAGACCCGTGGCTTTGCGGCCCTGAGTCGCCCCAGGTGTGCCTTTTCGTCGTTGTGACTCTTGAAAGTGAGGTTGTGGTGGTCGCAAACCCGACCACCTATGTGGATTTCCCGCACCTCTTCAGCGGAGGATCACAGTATCTTCCAACGAGAGCCCCTCGTCAAGCAGAATCGTACGCAACGGCCCCGCCGTGAAAGAGGCTCGGGCGGAGTCGATTTCGTAGGGCCAAATCGGGCTGAGCCGGCTCCCCCCTCTGCTTACTTCCGAAAGGCCTCATTTCAGCCTGAGCGGGGTGGAGTCCGCCCGATTCTTGCCGGAGGGGACAATGCCGGGCACGGCTAGCGAAGGCTCACGGCCGTCCTTTTTTCTTTCGGCCTTCAACAAGCACTTGGTGGATCGTCGAGGAAAAATTGCCGGCGGCGTCTTCGGCTGTCGCCTCCAGAATGTGGTATCCCGGGTCTTCTTTGTGAGTGTTCCAAGAGTAGGAAAAGCCTGATTCGGCTCCATACTTCTGGACACCGTCAATCAAGAGCTTCACCTCAGCCAGACTCCGGTCGTCTTGAGCGTCGACGATTATGACCACGGTTTTCTTCACGGTGGCGCCGTCGGGGGGCTGCAGAATGACAACAGTGGGAGGGGTCAAGTCCGGCTCGTCGGGAGTATTGTCGACGACGACGTCGACCGGATCGGACCTGCCTTCGTTGTTCGCCTCGTCGTAGGCGAAGGCTTGCAGGGTCGCAGGCCCGTCGCCCTGTTGCCGGCTGTCCCAGCTGAACTGATAGGGTGCGGAGTTATCACTACCGATGAAGAACCCGTCGACGAAAAGATCCACATAGCTGACGCCCACACCGTCGCTGGCGCTGACATCGACCCCGACCACACCGGAGACCGTCCCGCCCGTCGGCGCCACAATCGAAACAGATGGAGGTTGGGTGTCTCCAGGCTGCTGCCCCAGCGCGACCTCGACAGCCATGGCGGCGTCCACTCGACCGTTGCCATAATAAATGTCGTAGCCACTGGAGCCGAGGTCCAGAGCCGTGTTCCAGAGGATCGTTTCCAACTCCGAAGGGCTGAGACTCGGATTGGCTGCCATCATGAGAGCGATTACCGCGGCGGTTACGGGACTGGAGAAGGATGTTCCGGAGGGGGGGGAAAAACCACCGCCTCTGCTGGTCGTCCAGATACCCACCCCCGGGGCCGAGAGATCGACGAAATCGCCATAACTCGACCAGCTGGCGCGATTGTCGCTGCTGGTCGTAGCGGCAACGGAAACCAATGCCGAACTCGGCGCGTACGACTCATTCTGGCCCGAGTTGCCGGCGGCGACCGCGACCAGTCCACCGAGACTCTTCATATAGTCGGCAGCGCTCTTTACGGAGTAGCTTCCCGACACGGCGTAGCTGATATTGGCGACCCGGGCGCCGTTGTCGGCTGCCCAGGTCAGACCCTGCGCGATGGTGCTGTAATAGGCCCAGCCGTCGGGACGGCTGATTCGAACGGGCATCAACACCGATTTCCAGGCGATCGACGTCACACCCAAACCGTTGTTGCTGGCGGCAGCTACAACTCCGGCCACCTTTGTCCCATGTCCGTAGACGTCGGAGGTGTCGGGGTTGTTGTCGTACATATTCCAACCGCCGACCAGCTGGCCCGCGAGATCGGGATGAGCGGAATCCACACCCGTATCGAGGATCGCAACAGTCACACCCTCGCCCAAGGAATCGTCCCAAGCCGAAGGGGCTCCGATCTTGGACAGGTGCCAGGCGTCTTCGAAGTAGGGGTCGTTGGCGCCCGTGTCGTCGGGCGCCACGAGCATGTCGAGTTCCGCGAATTGGACGTTTGGATTGCGGGATAGGGCTGCCGCCACGGCCACTTCATCGGCACCGGAAGGAAGTTGAACGACATGAAGATTCAGTTGGGGCAGCACCTCGGCGGACCTTCCTCCAAATCGGCTCAGCGTGCTCGCAAACTCGCTTGCCGGCAGCCCGATCCGGGGCTGGACCAGGATTCGATTCTCGTTCCAAGTGGCTGCTTGTGAGAACAGCACTGTTTGTCCGAACACCAGCAGGCCAATCACAGCCAGAAGGCGCGCCATGTCCGTTTGAACTCCATCGAAACGTCCGATCCAAAAGCCTCGTTTTTCCCTACCACATGTGAGTTCAAACTCCGACACGGTCATGTTTTTCCTCCAAACGCCAACGGCAAGACGAGGCCGATCGGGTGTCAGCCGATCGAGCGCACCCAGGTTTTCGAAATCGCTGCCTCTCTGCCAAAGCTTGTAAAACGGGTGCTCATCGTAGTACTGCACTGTGCAGCCCGTTTGTGACTCCCCTTACACCTATCGGCAGAAGCCCGGAAACGGTCACTTGACACGAGCGCATCTGATCGGTTGTGCTCCCGACTTTTGAGTCGTTCGATATGAGGCAGCTCAGTGGCTTGCCTTCGGACCCCGTGAGGTCTATACTGTGATCATCGTCACAAACCCAAGGGATTCGGATCTCTCTTTCTGGAGGCTGTTATGAGGTTTTTTTCTGCGTTTTGTACGGTCGCAGTACTTGCGATTGCCGTCTCACCGGTTGGCGCGCAGCAGGCGTGTACCTGCGACAACACCGGGACCACGATTTGTAGCGCTCAGGGTTTTGAGATCACCTTAATCAATTTCGCAATAGACCAGCTTGCTGGAACCAGTACCTGGGACTACCAAGTCTGTAACGACGAAGGTTTGGATGGAGATTGCCTTCCCCCCAAGGACCTTTCTCACGTTGACATCAGCCTTCCGGCGCTGGGGACATGCCTGACTGACAGCCAGCAGATCACCTTGACTCAGATCGGCGGTTTTGCCGCAGCAACTCTGGCCTGTGGGGTAAGCGAATGGGACCCGTCCTGCGACATATTCGGGACAGTCGGTGACGACTTTGTCGCCAAATGCGATGTAGCGGGCGGCGACATTGACCCAGGCGAATGTGTAGTGATGCGTCTGAGCATTGCGGGCGAGCAGCCCACCTTGGGCGCGGGCGCTGCCATGACGGTCACCAAGGCGGGTCCGGAATGCGCTACCGATTGTATTCTCGGTCCCTCCTGCGAACCCTGCGACGGCGGGCCGCCCACGGAGATCGAATGCCTCACCCGGACTCCCGGGTTTTGGGGTACTCATCCCCACATAACTAACCTCTTTCTGCCGGTGACGGTATGCGGACAGCCTCTCAACGTCGTCGAAGCGGGCAGCTGCGATTCGGCAACCGAAGCCATGTGTGTTTCGCCGGGACGCGAGTCCAGGGGGAACCGGGCTTATTCGCAGTTGGTTCGCCAGTTGGCGGCAGCAAAGCTGAACATTAACGCTTCCTTGGCTAGCAATGGTTTTTGCGGCCCTGACATCGACGCTCGCATCCAAGAATGCGAGGCCCTCTGCGACGCCAACCAGAAGACGATTAGCTCGAGCGGGTGCATCGAAGATCTGGCCGCCTTCAACGAGTCACTGGACAGCTTCCCTTTCACTCCGCCTCCTTTCGACTCGCCGGGTCCGGCCAATCCCACGGAGTGCCGGAAGGCGAATGGCAACGGCGTGGTGATCGGAAAAGGGGCTTGCAGCCCGTAGTCCAGCGTTGAGGCTCGATGAGCTGTCGAGCCTTTCTGCGGTGGACAGACTTGAGAATGGGCTGTGTGGTTCGCACAGCCCAACAATGTTTCGCACATTCTTCCGAGGCCACCCATCCCCGCCGGTATGCAGCGCGCCTCATCGGGTGTCGAAAAAACGGCGCCCGTCTGCCCTGGAGTGCGGAAGCGCAGCGGCGGCGGAGCTTCCGCCCTCCTTGTAACTCTCTCGTCATGCTCAAGTCGTTTCATGTCTTGACATGACAATGCGGAAGCTGACCGCTGCCGCACTCCAGGGTTTTCGCGCTGCCAATTCACTTTTTCGACACCCCTCTTCAGCAAGCGGCACCCCGGCTGGTCCCGACCCACGGAGAGAAGATCACGAGCAGGGATGCTCGTGCCACGTTCGCCGATTACGAATGCGACTACGATTACCGAGGACTGAAGACGGAAGACGGAGGACCTTTCTCTGATGCGGGGCCTCCCGGCCTCGGGCGGACGGCGGCGCGGACGAGCAAACGGGGCATCGACGACGTGGTGATCGCCAAGATCCTCAACCACACCTGGGCGGACCGGCAGATCACCGCTGCCCCAGATGCAAGCGGGCTCTAGAGCGCGGGGGCAGCAGGGTTTCAGCGGATCGTCCGGGGCAGGAGCGATAAGGTCGTCAAGTTCCGGTAAGGCCAACACGCAAGCGGAAAAGGCGAGAACGAAAACGGGGATCGGAAGCGGAGAAGCAACTCTCGCAACCCGCCGGAATCTCTCCCGCCGAATCTGAATCCGGGCAAACCGGCACACCCTCTTTTTCTTCCGGACTCGGGATGTTATCGTCGCCTCGAAGCACACTACAATTCAACCTCCCGCTGATTGCTCAAGCGCTCGCGTTTCCTGCTGCAGCACGACTGCCTTTCCGTGCAGAGACTTGATTCGCCGCGTTGAATTCTGGATGCTTGGCATTCAGTTTGCGGCAAGACGAAGCATCGCGTGACGGCTCTGTTCTCGGTGCCTGTTCGCATTAGGGGAGGTGAAGCATGTCTACCAGAATCTCAGCGTCCGGTCGGAGATCGCACAGTTTGGCGTTGGTTGCTGTTGTAGCGGGAAGCCTGGGCGGCGCCGCCCTGTTGGCCCACGGTTTGTTCACGGAGCCGCCCGTTTTCCTGCTCGAGTGGGGAAGCTCGGGTGCCGGCCCCGGCCAGTTCAGCGGTCCGACAGGCGTGGCGGCGGACTCCTCGGGCAACGTCTACGTGGCCGACACCGTCAACCACCGCATCCAGAAGTTCGACGGCGCCGGCAACTTCTTGACCGAGTGGGGGAGCAACGGCGCCCGCCCCGGCCAGTTCGACTCACCGTCGGGCGTGGCGGCGGACTCCTCGGGCAACGTCTACGTGGCCGACACCGTCAACCACCGCATCCAGAAGTTCGCCGGCGTCGGCAACAAGTTCGACGCCGCCGGCAAATTTTTGA
>JBFGHF010000025.1:0-14279 GCA_041578355.1 Acidobacteriota bacterium | reverse complement strand
ATGGCGCTCCCGTCTTCGCCCCAGGACGCTCCTGAAAAGCGAGCGGTGGTTCGGGCGATCTCTCGGGGTTCGCCATCGAGGCTGTCAAGCAGAATCAGACGGTCCCTGTGCTCCGTCTCTTTGCGAGGATCTCCGTTGTCCAACGCCTCGACCCAGATCAGCGACGAGTCGCGCGGGTCCACCCACTGGTGACTGCGGGGGCCGGTAGCCACGCCTCCAATCGGGATTTCATCGCCCAGTGGCTGTCGCAGCAGCTCTTTCACCCTCTGGCCGGAACGGCTCAACACCTCAACCACTCGCGGGAACCGAGACTCGGGCACCAGATAGGAGAACGGCTCGGCGATTCGGGAAGAGAGCAGGTACTTCCCGTCGGGCGAAATGCTGACCGAGGCGTAAATGGCGGGTTGTCCGATATTGTCCGTCGAGCCGTCGGACACGTCCACCCAGGCCAGCTGGGCGGTGCGGTAGTACTTCCAGAGCGCCACGTCGTGCTCGTCCTGAAGCAAATCCTGGTAAGTCCGCACCGGCGCGTTGCGTCCGCTGGTCTGCTGGATCACCGGACCCGACGGGACGCCCGGTTCTTGCGGCGGATTACCTCGGCCAGACGGGATCAGCGAGCAGAGCAGATGCCGGGAGTCGGGTGCCCAGCGGCAAGCGATTCCCGCGCTGCCGTTGAGGTGGTAATCGCCCAGTCTGCGGCTGGCGGTGGTGGCTGCGTCGGCCACCCAGAGTTCCAAGCCTTGGTCGGTCGCATGCGCGAAGGCGATGGCCCGGCTGTCTGGCGACCAAAGGGGAGAGGAAAGCCGGGCGGGCTCGGGGATTTGAAAGTCCTGCTTGACGCCGTCTGCAACGCGCACCTTGCTGAGACCGACGATTGAGGTCCGAGTCGACAGGGAATTGGTCACCGGGTTGAAGCGTCGCCCCGCCAGTCGCAGAATTGGTTGGGCGACTTCTTCGATCGAGGGCATGCTCGAGCGTTGCGACAGCAAGAGGTGCTTGCCGTCGGGCGAGACCGAAACGCTCGGAGTGGGCGGATGATCGAGAATCCTGACGATCTCTTCCGGCGGCATCCGGTAGCCATCGGTCGATTGCGCCGAGACGCCGACCGAGGCGGACAGCAAAACTCCAATGGGGCAGACCCAAGCGGTCAAAAAATTTCTTGTCGATCTCATCGCTGCACCTCCGCGGACATAGCTTAGATCCTCCTATGATAAGACTTGCAACGGGCAAGTCCCAAGCAAAGTGGTTTTTCGGCGGGAGATTCCCCCCGGAGTCTGGGCACGGGGTGGAGGCTGCCAAGGCAACGATATCCAGCCCTGATACGCAACCGTGCCGGCAAGCGTGGCTCGCCAAGCGGAGCCTGCAAGGCCGTCCCCGTTTCGAACATGGAAGTCTCGCCCGGCGCCCAGGTTGAGTTTCCCCCGCCTCCGTGGAATCATGGAACGCGCAATGCGACCCATACTCTGGCTGGGGACCGTACTTTTGGCGTTCTCGGCTCTTCCCCTTTGGTCTCAGGAGGACGACGGGGCGGCTTTGATTGATAGGAAGATTGTCGAGGTGCTGCGCAGTGAACTCTCGGGAGAGCTGGCCAAAGACCACGTCATCGCGATTACGCGTCATCATCGGATTCAGGGGTCGCGCGGCTACTCGGACGCCGCCCGATACGTTCTCAATCAGCTTCGCGAGTTCGGATTCGGGCCCCAGGAAGCCTGGATCGAATCTTTTCCCTCCGACGGCGCCTTGCGCTATCAAACCTGGCAATCTCCCTCCGGCTGGTCGATCGATACGGCCGAGCTGCGCATGGTCGAGCCGCGGCGTGAACTGATCGTCCGCTATCCCGAAATCGCCATGAGCGTCATCACCTATTCCAACCCGGGCCGGGTGCGGGCCGAGTTGGTGGATGTGGGCGCGGGCACCTCCGATTCGGATTACCAAGGCAAGGACGTTGAGGGCAAGCTGGTTCTGGCGACGGGGTACGGAGGTGAGGTCCACCGCCTGGCGGTCCTCAAGTACGGCGCCGCCGCCGTGATCTGCTACCTGAACGACGACCGAGCCGCTCACCACCCCGACATGACGGGTTACACCGGAATGTGGCCCAGGACCGACGAAATCCCGCGTGTCACCTTCGGATTCAATCTGAGCAATCGTCAGGGACGGCGGCTCAAGGAACTTCTGACCCGTGGACAGAGGGTGGTCCTGGACGCCCGCGTGGACGGCGTGGGTCTCGAGCCGGGACGCATGGATGTCGTCGTGGCCGTCGTCAAGGGCGCCTCGCGACCCGAAAAAGAGCTGGTTTACACTGCTCATCTGGACCATCCCAAGGAATCGGCCAACGACAACGCCAGCGGAAGTGCCGCTCTTTTGGACATGGCGCGGTCGCTGAAGTCCCTCGTCTCGGACAACCGCCTGCCTCAACCCGGACTGACACTTCGCTTCCTCTGGGTCCCCGAGCTTTTCGGCACGATGGCCTACCTGGATGCTCACTCCGAGTTCAAGGGGCCGGAGCTGGGCGGTAATTACCTGGCCGGCCTCAATCTCGACATGGTGGGAGAGAATCTAGAGCTTCTCCACAGCCGGCTCAACATCACCCGCCCGCCGCCCACGATCAGCAGCGTCCTTCCCGACATCACCGAGGCCATGGCCCATTTCGTCGACAGCCTGGAGATCAGCAGCCCGAGGGGCAGCCAGAGCAACTTCAACTTCCGTGTGACTCCCTACACCGGCGGAAGCGACCATGTGATTCTCAACGACGGCGCCGTGCGCATCCCGGCCATGATGTTGGGCCACTGGCCCGACTACACTCATCACACCAGCGAGGACACACCCGACAAGGTGGACCCCGTGCAGTTGGAGAGGATCGAACTCATCGCTTCGGCCACGTTCTGGCATCTTGCCAATCAGGCCGAGGCCCAGAGCCTCAAACTGACCAACCTGGTGGCGGAGAAGGCCCAGGGGAGATTGGCCTCGGCGACCAACCGCGCCGTGGCTTTGTTGCTCGAGTCTCCAGCGGAGGAGATCGCCACCTCCTATCACGAGGCCAAGGAAATCGTCGACTTCTCGTTGCGCCGCGAGCAGCGCTCGGTGGCCAATGTGCTCGATTTTGCTTCTTTCGACCGAACCCGCCGGCTGGTGGACACTTGGCAGCAAGCCTTGGAGGGGCAAGGCGAACTGATGCTGAGGACCCTTCACGCCCTTTTTTATCAGCGCTCCAACCGCTCCCCTATGCCCCGTCTGCGCAGCGAGGGGGAACTCGCCGCCGCCCGGCGAATCCCTCGCCGGCTGACCCGTGGTCCACTGCCACGCCGAGTACCGGAGCTACTGCTCGCGGAAGATCGCAGGCCTTGGTATGAGAGCGAGGAGGCTCGAGCCCTGGATCGCTACCTTCTGGTCAACCTGATCGACGGGGATCGCTCGGTCCTCGAGATCAGGGATGCTCTCTCGGCAGCCACTCGACCCGTGCCTCTGACTTCCGTAGAACGCTTCGTCCAAGACCTTGAAACCGCCGGAATCGTCGAATTTGCGGACCGTTAGATCCTCGGGTTCACTTCGTATGAAGCGTGCTGCACCTGATTGAGGTTGTGATCTGTGTCACCCCAAGCGTCAGCCCTGTGACAAACGTCACAAATCTGCCACCCGTTTTCCCATTCTGTTACTATTTTTCCCCATACGGTCAACCATTCTTGTCTCCGCAAACCCAGTACGATCAATTAGTTAAGAGCAAATCGGCGGTGGCGGCCCGGTTTGGGCCTGGAATTGCTTAGAGGCTGGGCGGTGAGTCGACAATGAGAAATCACTTAAAAGCCAGCCAACGCGGTTTCACGATGATCGAGCTGCTTTTCGTCGTTTTGGTGATCAGCATCGTCTCGGCCATCACGGTTCCACATCTCACAGAAACCAAGGCCGCCGCCCGGGAGGGGGCTGCCGTGGCTTCGTTGCGGCAAATCGCCAACGCTCAAGTTGCCTTCGCCGCTACGTCGGGCCAGTTCGGCTCCTTGACAGAGCTTTCGGACGCGGGGCTCATCGACAGCGCCCTGGCCAGCGGCCCCAAGGACGACTACACCTACCAGGCCACCGCTCAGGGCGCCAATGACTTCACGGTAACCGCAGTTCCGGCGAGCAGTGGGAGTGGGTCTCCCCGGCGCGGCTTCTTCGCCGACGCCAGCGGTGTGATCCGTTATACCGAAGATGGCTCCACCCCCACAGCCAGCTCTCCAGCACTGGTTTTCGCCAACAGCGGCTGGGCCATCATCGAGAACAACGGGAACTGATCGGGTTCCTGACACCACGGAGGCCGTCGCGCGCGCGAGGGGCGCGCCCAGTTTTGCCGCCAGTTGGTTGCGGCTTACCAGCCGGGGCCAGCCAACCTTTTTCCGGGTACGATCACACCACCCCGCAGCCGCTCACCGTCGCCGACCGCTCCCGCTCTGAGTCATCGGTTGGTGTGGCTTCGCCGGTAGAGCAGATCGGCAGACTGGAGGATCTTCAGGCGCAGCCGCTGAGGGTAGTCGGGGTGTTGCTCGAGGAAATCGCGCACGATGGCGGCCGCGGCCTGAGAGCGATAGCCGCCCAGCGTGGCGTCGAGCCAACGCTTGGGGAAGAAGATGTCCCCCGTCCGCTCGATTTCCTCCAGCATCATCAGCGCGGGCAGGATGAACCGTTCCGATTCCGCGGCGCGGAGGGGGTGGTGCAGATAGGAGAGGGCCTCGATCACCCAGGGCTCGTGGACCCGGCGTTGCGGATTTCGAAGTCCTTCAAAGAAGTCTCTGCGGGTGGCTCGGTCGGGTGAGAGCGCCTGCGCCACGAAATCGAACCTCTGTTTCCGGAAGGGACTTTCGATCCGGGCGCGCTGAACCGAGATCAGACGCTCGTATTCCGCCGGCCGCTTCAGTGCAAGTTCCAGAGCGGTATCGGTCTGATCATCCTCACTGAGCTTCCAGCCGTCCCACTCGGCCGCCTGCCAAATCGCCTCGACACGGTCCAGCGATGAGGATGTGAGCGCAACCCGCCGAAGAGTGATGAAGATCTGGGAGCGCTCTCCGGGTTCCTTTCGCGACTCGAGCAAACTCCAGAGCGATTCTTCCAAGGCCGATACGCGGGATCGACGTAGGGCCGAATCGAAGAAGCCCCAGTAGACGTTTTCCAGATGGTCGAGTTGCCGATTCAGGTTGAGGATGACGGCTTCTCGCGCGATCGAAGCGAGGAGCGCTTCCAAGAAATCGTTTGCTTCGATCTCGTGCTCGAGCAGAGCGTCCCAGAGGATTTCCCAAGCCACCGCCCGCTCCACCGGCCCTGTCAAGTCCGCGACATTCTGAAGCAGGTAATCCCGTTCCTGCTGGGACAGCCGAAAGCGCCCGTAAGCGGCGCCGTCTGCGCCGGGGAGAACCAGCGCTGCGCCGTCCACGGCCACACCGTCGACGGCCAGATTCCGGCGGTCGAGAAAAACCTCGACTCGCGATGCCGTGGCGCTGCCCGGAATGAACAATTGGATGGCCTGGGGCCAGAGTCGAGCACGCAGCTGCGGGTCCTCCTGGTTGACGCTGATGGAACGCCCGGAAGTGCGCTCGACGAAAACCGTCGGCCGACCCGCATCCTCGACCCAAATCCGGCTCCATGCAGCCAGGTCGGTCTCGCTGCGGCGGTCCAGAATCTCGATCAAGTCGGGCCAGGTGGCATTGGCGAAGCGATGGCGAGAGAGGTATTCACGAAGGCCCTCGCGCATTTTCTCGGGGCCCAGAATCCGCTCCAGGTGGTTCATGACGATGGGAGCCTTCTGATAGATGATGGCCCCGTAGAGGCTGGCCGCACGAGCCAGGTTGTCGAGTGGTTGACGAATGGCGTGTGTGCCCGCGCTGCGGTCGATCTCGTAGGCCCGCGGGTAATGGCTCAGATAGAAGCGAACGTCGTGATCCAACTCGGGGAAGACGGGATTGACGATCTTGGCGGCCATGAAGTTGGCGAAGACTTCCTTGGTCCAGACGTCATTGAACCAGCGCATCGTCACCAGGTCGCCGAACCACATGTGGGCGGTCTCGTGGGCGATCAGGCTGGCACGGCCCAAGAGCTGCTGCTGGCGGGGAGACGCGTCGAGCAACAGTGAAGAGGCGCGATAAAAAACCGCCCCGGGATGCTCCATGCCTCCGAATTGGAAATCCGGGAGCAGCACGAAATCGAACTTTTCGAAGGGATAGGCGATGGCCGTGTACTGTTCCAGCCATTCCAAGGCCCCGGCGTGCAATTCGAACAGTTGATCGCTGTTTCGAGTGACCTTTTCTTCTTCGGTCTCGCGGTGAAAAAAGCGAAAAAAGCGGCCCCGCGACTCTCCCTCCACCACTTCGAAACGTCCGGCGGCGAATGCAAACAGATAAGTCGGGAGAGGCTTCGTGGGTGCAAAACGGATCCTTTTCCTTGTTCCGGCTAATTCACTGGAGACGACAGGCGCGTTGGAGACCGCCGACCAGTCTGGGGGGACCTCCAGAGTCAGCTCGAAGCTGGCTTTTAGATCGGGCTGGTCGAAGCAGGGAAAGGCCCGCGAAGCACGATCGGGTACGAACAGTGAATAGAGATATTCGGCATGCCGGTTGAGAGGCTGCTCTCCGGCGGTGAAATCGATTTCGATGGTATTCGAGCCGTCCCGAAGAGCTTCCAGCGGGATCAGGACATGTCCGTCGCGAAGAACGCCGGGACTCTCCGAACCGTTTGCCCGCAGGGCTGAGATCGCTGCCCGGTCCCCAGCATTGAAATCCAGGGTGAGAGGTCGTTCGAGAGCCCCCTTGTCCAGGTCGAATTGCACTCTCTGGCGTCCATCGATGGCGCGGCTTTGTTCTGCAGGAACGACAAAGGAGACGGCGTAGCGGAGGTTGTCCAGGGCTGCAGAACGCTCCTGGGCCAGTTCGAGACTGACCCCGGCCCCGGGGCCCTGCGGGCCGTTCGGAGTGCAGCCTGAACTCAGTAAAAGAAGGAGGGTTCCACCGCAGAGCCGCAAGCGACGCAAAGGTCCGCAGAGGATTGGCATCAACCTAAGAGCCTACAAACTTCGAAGTCAGATCGCCAGTGCGCCTTGAAAGACCATCTTCTTGAGGCTGAAATCGCGCCGCAAGTTGGTCTTCTTGCCGATTTTGCTGACGAAGCGGATCTGGCCTTCCTCGAGAGTGACCGCCGGTTTGCCCTCCAATTGCCTGGGAAAGAAGAAGTAGGCCCATCCGTCCCCCGCCTCTGCCGGCGAGATGTAGTCGGCAAGTGGAACGCGGCGCTTGCTCTTTTTGAGGACCAGTGATGTGGTCTCTTTCATTTCGTCCAGTGTGGCGGCATCCAATTCGGCGCGCTGTGAGTCGGGGCGGACCCGGACGATCACAATGATGGCGTTCTTGGCGGACTCGTTGGCCACGAATTCCTCGGCCCGCTGCTCGTCCCAACCGCCTCGCAACATGAAGAGGCGCGCCAAGGCCATGCGGATCGGCGTTGCGGACTGAAGTCGGAATTCATAGGTTTTGGCCCTCTCGCCGCTTGCCCTTCCCGAGGCCGATCCGGGCAGGCGGCTGGTGGGGACGGCTCGAGGCGCCCCTCCCGACTTCTGACTCTCCTGCAGGCTGTAGTCGGTGCCCGAGAACTTCTGCACGTGGACCCAGGGGGAGTCGGCCAGCAGTTGGGTGGCCTCTTTCTCGGACCACTCCAAGTAGGACTTTTTATCCCAGAACTTGCCCGCCAGCAAGGCTGTGGAAAGGAAGAGAATAACGACCAGAGAAACCTGTCTATTCATGCCTCCAGAATAACAAGAAAGAGCCCTCGAGACCAAGCGTGAGACGACCTTCCAGGTCGTCATGCGGTTTGGGAAAAAAGCACGAGCAGGGATGCTCGTGCCACGGCTTAAAAACGCATCGCGGCCTGGAAGCGATGGGAGACTTTCTGGAGGGCGCGGTAGCCGTAGAGCTCCCACGGAAAAGCGAATCGCTTGGAGCGGACTCTCAGCCGAGAGGTCGGCTTGAGAACGGTCCGCAGCATTCGGTGGGGCAATCCGAGAGGAGAAGCGACCTTGACCTGGTGGTATCCAAATCGAAGGTACTGACGAATGGACTGCAGTCTTTGATGTTGTTGCCGGTCCATCCAGGGGAGCCGGGTGATGCGGGGATAGAAATCGGCCCACTCAGCAAATTCTTTGGGCGGCTCGAATCCTCTTTGCACCGCGACAGGCCACAAAGGGGAACCGGGATAAGGTGTGAAGATGTTGGTGTTGCAGTCGGCCAGCGGGCTGACCCGGTAAAGCCGGTCGATCAGATCGAGCGTCTCGCGCATTTCATCCTCCCCTTCGTCGGGAAGGCCGAAGATGAACCCGAAGGTGGCCCGGATGCCGGCCTGGGCGCAGCGTTGCGCGGCTTCCAAGGTGCTCTCGACCCGGGCTCGCTTCTCGATCGACTTGAGGACCGTCTCAGAACCCGACTCGGCGCCGAAGAAGACGCGGCGCAAACCCGCCCGGTGGTAGAGTCGGGCCTCCTCCTGGCTCAAGCGCGACCAGCAGTCGGTCCGGTCCTGGATGAACCACTCGAAATCGAGGCCGGATCTGACCAGCCCCTCGGCGATTTCAAGGCTCCGCTCCCGAAAGGCGAAGAAGATATCGTCGATGACCCCCACGCAGCGAATCCGGTAGCGGCGCACAACCTCGCAGATTTCAGTGACGACTTGATCGACCGGCAGCAGATCGAGATTTCGGCCGTAAACCGAGGCATTGGAGCAGTAGCTGCAGTTGTAGGGGCAGCCGTGGCTTGTGGTGTAGAGAGCCCACCGCAGCCGCGTCGCCCGCTCGTATCGGTCCCAGTCGATCAAACCGTAGCCGGCCAGCCGACTTGGCAGGTCGGCGACTCTAGGATGGTTGCGCGGCCGATTGCGGACCATCTCCCCGTGATCTTTCCAGAGTATGCCCTCGACATCCTGCAACGAAGCGCCGTCGCGGAACCGGTCGGCCAGCTCCAGCATGGTCAGTTCTCCCTGCCGCAGCACCACCACGTCCACAAAGGGCGGTTGGAGGGATTGTTCGGGGAGGATCGAAGGATGCCAACCTCCCAGCACGATCGGTGTTTCGGGGTAACGTTGCTTGACGGCACGGCCGACCTCGACCGCCTCTCGAACCATCGGTCCCGTGACCAGGGAGATCCCCAGGCAGAGGGCGCCCTCCATCTCTCTCAAAACGGCCGACACATAGTCCTCTTCCAGGGTGCTGTCGACGATCCGCACGCGGTAGCCTGCTTGAATGAGCGGCGAAGCGATGGCGATCAGGGCCAAAGGCGGAGCGGCCTCGTCGCTCTGGTAGGAAGGGAAGAAAAGTACGATGTGGCGGTCCGACATGGGCAAACCCAACTCCAAAGATGGCAGAGCAGGAGGGGAATGTTCAAGGGCGAGGAAGAGATTTGGGCAACCGTTCTGACTTCTCATCTCAAACGTCTCACTTGGCCGTTCGCGTTGTGCGCCGGCCGCAAGGTCGAAGTCGGGAACGTCCGAGCTGCAAAGTGCGAGAGGAGAGATGAGAAGTACGAGGTGATTTGGCGCTGGTATCTCTCACGTGGACGTCTCCCGCACCACCACTCGAGTTGTTTCCAGATTCGGGACTGCGCCGACGGGGATCCCCGGGAAACTGGCTTGACCTCGTCGGGGCTTTCTCCCTACACTTTTCCACTCGCACCCGACCAAGCGAACTGGATGCGAGCAGAAGGAGAGGCAAGCCCTGAAAAGACCCTATCGAGTTGGTGGAGAATGCGATTCCTGGTGCACCAAATGCCGCGAGATCACGTTGCACAAGATCATTGCCATGATCGACGGCCTGCCCAAGCGGGTGATCTGTGGTGTCTGCTCTGGACAACACAATTATCGTAGCGGGCAGACCAAGGCTACGGCCCGCAAACGGAGTGTGACGGCGCGATCCAGCCCCAAAACCTGGAAGCGGATCGTCGATCAACACGACGAATCGGCGGCCCGCGCCTACCGCTTTTCGGAAGAGTTTGAGACGGACGATCTGCTCGACCACTCCCGCTTCGGTTTGGGAGTGGTGAAAAAGGTCCTCCCCGGCGACAAGATCGAAGTGCTCTTTCAGGGAGGAGCCCGCGTCTTGGTCCACAATCGAACCTAGGGGCGTCTTCGTCTTCCGTCGCGGAGACAAAGGCCTGGCCCTCCCGCTTCCCTGCTCCTGGTTCTCCCGGTCCGTGTTTTTTGTCGGATGTTCCCGAGATCCGAATCCGGAAACGCCCAACACCGATCCACCCAACGCGGAAAACCTGGAGTCAAGACCCGGCCTATGCCCTTCTTGAGAATTGCGACTCGAAGCGCTATTAGTTGAAGCGCTTCGAGGTAGCGCGAATGCTCCTTCGAATCGCAGAGGAGGATCGAGATGCCGAGAGTCGAGGGAGTGACGAAGGGCGGGTCTCTTCTAGCCCGGATCGCGTTTTTCATGACGCGCCGCCGTGTCGGGAAAGTGGTACGGCCGGTACGGGTGCACGCTTTGCACAGCCGATTGTTGGCCGGATACGGCCAGATGGAGATGGCGCAACTGAAGGCTTCCACTGTGGCCGCCACGGTGAAGTTGCTGGGGCAGATCCGCGTGGCCATGCGGGTGGGCTGCCCCTTCTGAATCGACATCGGCTCTGCCGTGGGCAGAGAGCGGGGGATCAGCGAAGCCAAACTCCAGGGCTTGTCCGGCTTCGAGGAGTCGGACGCGTTCAACCCCGAGGAGAGGGTGGTGCTGCGCTACGCCGACGCCATCACCGCCACCCCTGTCGAGGTCCCGGAGCAGCTCTTCGACGATCTGAAAGACTATTACGACGATCAGCAGATCGTCGAATTGACATCGGCGCTGGCCTGGGAGAATTATCGCGCGCGCTTCGATCACGCCCTCGGCATCGAATCCGAAGGGTTTTCGGAGGGAGCCTTCTGCCCCCTGCCCGTGAGGAGCGACACTTGACCGATATCTCAGGTGAGCGTTGCCTGCAGACCATCCATCGCCTCGACCGTATGGGGGTGCGATTCGCGGCAACGGCTCCAGAACAGCAAGCGGCGGACTGGATCGAGAGTCGCTTCCGAAAGCTCGGCCTCCGTTCCGTCGAACAGCAGCACTTCTCCTGCCTTGGTTTCGAATATTCCGAGTGCCGGCTGGAGGTCCGCGTTTCCGGCCGCTGGAAGAAGCTCGACTCCCTGCCGGCCGCCCATTCTCCCGGCGCCGAGGGTCGCATCGAGGCCCCTTTGGCCGTCCTCGACAGCATCCCGCCCACGGGCAGAGTTCGAAAAGAGACAAAGGGACGGGCTGTTCTAACCACGACCAGCGCGCTCTACGATTTGGCGGCGTTCCGGCGCCTCATGGGGGCGGGTCCGGCCGCCGTCGTGGCTGTCGACGACCGGCTTCCGGTGCCCTGGACGGTGGCCGTGGGACTTCCCCGATACTGGATCGGGTTCGTGTCCTGTCCCCTGGTCAATGTCTCCTACCTGGACGCTTGGTCGCTGGTCCAGGAGGGCGCAGATTCGGTTCGATTGAGGGTGCGGACTCGGCGCCCACGAGGCACATCCCAGAACGTCATCGGGGAGATTCGGGGACGCACCCACCCCGAGGAAGTGGTAGTTGTCTCGGGCCATCACGACACCGTGATCAACAACTCGGGCGCCGATGATAATGGAAGCGGCGTGGCCTCGGTCCTGGAACTGGCGCGGTTCTTTTCGGCCAGGAAACCCAACCGCACCCTGAGATTCATCTCCTACGGGGCGGAGGAACAGCTCTCAGAAGGCGCATGGCAGTACGCACAAAAAGTGCCGGATCTGAAGCGCATTAAATTCGTGCTCAACGTCGACGCCGTGGGAGCCTGGATGGGTTCGACCCGAGTTTACCGAGTCGGTCGTCGTCAGCTCACGAGCCTGATTCACAGGGTTTCCGCCGAAACCGGCTTCGAGGTGAAAGTGATCTCCAAGCCGTCACCTTTCAGCGACCATTTTCCGCTCAACGTCCGCGGGGTTCCCGGTGTCTGGTATTATCGGCCCACCACGGCGGCCGAGGCTCGTCATTTCCACCACAGTGCCGAGGAGAATCCATCCGTGGTGTCTCCGCAGGTCATGGAGCGCACGGTTTCGCACCAAGCGGCGCTGCTTGAGCGTATCGTCCAACCCGACGAGTTGCCCTTCCCGCCGGGATTGCCCAACAGCCAGAAGCATGATCTGCGAAGGCTGGCTCGGCATTGGCTGGGGGTGAAATGAACTCGAAGGCATCACGCAGAGTGCTGGCAGCGCTCGGTCCCCTTCTGGCGGCTATGGGACTGGTTGCGCTCGCTCAGAGCGAAGTCTCGCGGCCGGTTTATACGGTTTTCCGCAGCGGCGAATCGATCTTGTTGGACGGCCGCCTCGACGAAGCGGTCTGGGGCCGGGCGCCTGCTTTCCGCTTCGTCAACAATCGCGACGGCTCGGATTCCCCGCTGCAGACTTCCGCCAAGGCCCTTTACGACGAGGAGTTTCTCTATTTCGCCTTTCAGCTCGAGGACACCAATATTTGGGCAACGTTCCAAGAGCGCGACGACCATCTTTGGACCGAGGAGGTGGTGGAGGTTTTTCTGCAGGCCGATGAGAGCCAATCCAGTTACATCGAGCTGGAAGTGAATCCGCTGGGGACGATGCTGGACATCTTCCTGCTCGACATCCGAAAACCGCTTCCCTACCCGAGTTGGAATAGCGCTCGGCTGCAATGGGCGGTCGACG
Organism: Acidobacteriota bacterium; assembly: GCA_041578355.1. Lineage (GTDB taxonomy): Bacteria > Acidobacteriota > UBA6911 > RPQK01 > JANQFM01 > JBFGHF01. The sequence continues at coordinate 1,565 of JBFGHF010000025.1, read as the reverse complement.
TGGATGGTTCAGTTGACGGGAAGGAAGGAGACCGAGGCTGGAGCTGCGAGATCGCCCTCCCCTTCGAGGACGTCCTGCCCGCTCCCAATACGCCGCCGAAGCCTGGCGACCGTTGGCGGCTCAACCTCTACCGGGTCGAGAAGCGCCCCCGGCCGGCGGCGCTGGCGTGGTCTCCGACATTGCGGCCCGACTTTCACGTTCCGTCGGCGTTCGGAGTGATCGAGTTCTCGGGAAAAGAAGTGCCCTGACATCGGCTGCGGGCATTCCGGAGCACAGCCTGGAAGGCTGCGCCACGTTTCAGGCGCTGTTCTCGATCTGGTTTTTGATTTCCAGGATGTCGCCCGGATCATGGGCCACGAAGTGGGGCTGTACGGTCCAATCCTCCATGTCCGCCAGGCCGTAGCCTGCGGCCACTGAGAAAACCCGGGTGGACGAGCCGACTTTGGCCAGCACTCGATTGGCGTTGCGAGCGGTTTCAGCGTCGGTCTGATGGTCGCCGACGTAGAGTACGGCGGCCGGCTCACCATTCAGAAGGCGCTCCAGGCAGAGCAGCAGCCCGTCAGGTTGCGGCTTCTGGCTGCGAATGGGCACCTCTGCGTACCCGACGACTAATTTGAAAAGTTTGTGCAGCTGCTCGTCGAGCAGCGCTTTCTCGATGATGGGTCGGGCGTTCTGAGAAACGATGGCGTGCGGATAGTTGCGCAAGGTTCGCAGCGTCTGCACCACACCCTTGAAAAAAGGGACGCGCGTCAGGTCCTTGAGCTGGTACTCCGACCAGAGCAGGCCGGCTCGATCGGTCTCTTCTTCGCTGAATCCCAGATAGTGCAGGTAGAACTCGCGCCAGTTGGTGATCCGCCGGTGGCAGCGGTCATACTCTACCTGCTCGCGCACGACCGCGACTGTATCGACCGCATCGGGGGCGATAGCGGAGACCAAGGCTCTCGTCACCTCGAAGTTCTTACGTCGTGTGTCGGCCAAAGTACCGTCGAAATCCCAAAGGAAGGCTTTGACTGGAACTGCCGGTTTGTCGGGCATAGTCCACCTGAATCAGGGCCACCATCTTAGCAGGTCGGGGTGGCGGGAGAGGTCTTCGGTCTTCCGTAGTCGACGGAATCGGGATCGGCAAGGGGATTGTGGTCGGAATCCCCTAAAGCACGGCTTACCGGTTGGCCGCTTCTACCTTGCGCCGCATTTCGTCTTTGTGGTCGGCCAGCTTCTGGCGGAGCGCCGGATCGCTGCGGCTCAGGATCTGGATGGCGAATAGGGCGGCGTTGCGGGCGCCCGCTTTGCCGATGGCCATACTGGCGACCGGGACGCCCCCCGGCATCTGGACCGTCGACAAAAGGGCGTCCAGACCCTGCAGAGTGGAAGAGGCCAGGGGCACACCGATGATGGGAAGCAGCGAATGGGCGGCCAGCGCTCCCGCCAGGTGGGCCGCCATGCCGGCGCCGGCGATCAGGACCTGGATCCCGCGGCCCTCGGCCTGCGAAGCGTATTCCAGGGTCTTTTGGGGGGAGCGATGGGCCGAAAGTATCTTGACCTCGCAGGGCACACCAAATTGCTCT
>JBFGHF010000024.1:0-14357 GCA_041578355.1 Acidobacteriota bacterium | reverse complement strand
GGGGGCGGGAGCCAACGCCCTGGGTCGGCTGGTCTTCGACTACGAGCTGGTAGAACCCGACGATCCGCGCCTGCCCGAGGCGCTCCATCGAGTGGTGCGCGCCACCCGCTTCGGCTGCGACGACACGCTGACCAGCGAACACTCGCGGCGCGCCTACCGGATTCTGCACCGCCGCTTCCCCGGCAGCCGCTGGGCCCGCGCCACCCCCTACTGGTATTGAGCACTCTATTCCGGAAGTAATAGTCCCGCAGGGACGCAGTGAGAATAGCCCGGGACTCAGTCCTGGGTCGATTTGATGTCCCATACATCAGTGGGATCGGTCGACGATCGGCGAATTGTGGACAAACCACCTTGGGAAGGCTAAAAAGAGGGAAGGAGCAGAGCGATGAAGAAGACGACAAAGAAGGTCCGCCGGTCTGGGATGACGCGGCGTGAGTTCGTCGGCGCGACCCTGGCGGCCGGCGCCATGGTTGGGGGAGCGCCGGCCTTGCTGCGCGGCCAGAACCTGAACAGCAAACTCGACATCGCGTTCATCGGTGTGGGCGGTCGCGGCAGGGCCAACATCAGGGAGCTCACCGCAACAGACCAGCAAGACGGCGGACGCCGTTCGTCCACCGCGCCGGGGGTCCCCCACCCCGACGAGAACGTCGCCGTCCTTTGCGACATCGACCAGAACTACCTCGACTCCGCGTCCCGCCTGTTCCCCAAGGCCAAGACCTTGCGGGACATGCGGCGTGTCTTCGACAGCCCCGACGATTTCGACGCCGTCGTCGTATCAACAGCCGAGCAGACCCACGCAATCGCCACCTACCTGGCTCTGACCCACGGCAAGCACGTCTACTGCGAGAAGCCGCTGGCGTACAACATCTGGGAAACGCGCCTCATCCGCGAGACCGCCGCGAAACACCCGCACCTTGCAACCCAGATGGGCAACCAGGGACACGCCTGGGCCAGTCGGCGCACGATCAGAGAGATCCTCGATACCGGAGTCATCGGCCCGGTGCGCGAAGTGCACGTCTGGACGAGCCGCGCCTGGGGACTACAGGATGCCGTATCAGCCCAACAATTCGACCAGGCTCACGGCTTCTACAACGGCGTTCAGATCGTCGGCCGGTTCGAGGAGGAGATGGCCACCCCGCCCAACTTGAGTTGGGATCTCTGGCTCGGACCCGCGCCCGCGCGGCCCTACCATCCGACCTATTTCCCCGGTCCCCGCTGGTACCGCTGGTGGGACTTCGCCAACGGCACGATGAGCGACCTCGGCAGCCACGACAACGACGTGCCCTACACCGTGCTGGAACTCTGGCGGCAGGATGGAAAGGGCGGACGGGTGCTGGCCCCGCTCTCGGTGGAAGCCGTTTCGCCCAACCTGCCGCTGGCCCACAAGGAACTGGCCCCCGCTACCATGAGGGCGACCTTCGAGTACGCGGCGGCGGGCTCCCAGCCGGCGCTCACGCTGGTCTGGCATCAGGGCGAAAGCAAGCCGCCGGGGTGGGTTGAGGACTGGGGCCGCCGCTCCCAGCTCTTCATCGGCGACAAAGGAATGCTCCTGGGCAGCGGCAAGTTGCTGCCCGAGGAAGAGTTCAAGGACTTCCAGACGCCGCCCGAGACGCTGCCCCGATCGCCCGGGCACTGGGTGGAGTGGGTCGATTCCGCCAAGGGCAACGGTCCGGCACCCGGTTCGAATTTCCAGTACTCCGGTTGGACGACCGAGGCCAACCATCTCGGCAACGTGGCCTACCGGGCCGGCAAAAAGATCGAGTGGGACTACCGGAACATGCGCGCCCGCAACGCCCCTGAGGCCGCCCCGTTCATCAAGAGGCCCGAGTACCGCAAGGGCTGGGACGACATCCTGAAGTCCTGACCGGGCTGCGCTCCAACTTCATGCATCCCGCACTGGGCGGATCGCGCTCCTCAATCAGGAGGCCGAATCTGCCGGCACGGCGGGTTTTGAATACCCCGGCTCTTCGTAGGAGATGACCACCAGACGGTCGGCCTCCTGGAGTTCGTAGTCTCGTCCCCTGTGAACTCCATCTTGCCGGACGGCTTTCAGGGGTGGATTGAGCACCATCACCCGTTTCCCTGAATCGTCGCCGGTTTCATAACCGACCAAGATCATCTCCAGGTTGGATTTGACGGTGTCCACATAGGCCTCCGACCAAGGCTTGTCGCGCCATCTTTCGGGTACCGGGACCAAGTACACCTCATTGGTGTCGACCGTGGGGGTGAGCAATCTCTGAAAAACCTCCGTCACACCGGGACTGATCAGGGCCTGGGCGAGAAGCTTCTCGGTCAGATCCTGGATCGAGACCAATTCAACGTTTTGCAGCTTCCGGAAATAGTACTGATTCTCCGCTCTGAGAATCTCCGCCACGATGTGAACCTCACTGCGGACTTCCGAGACTGCCAGAGCGACCATGATCGTCCGCTGATCAGCATAATTGGGATCGATCCGAGCCGCTTCCTGGTCCGCGACGATGATCACAGAGCGAAAATCCTTCAGCCCGGCCCGGCGAAAGACCTCCTGTTTGGTGGGGTCCCCGAAGACGAAGGTCACTTTGTCTTGAAAACTCTCCTCTCCCACTTCCGATCCACGCTCAGTGATCACGGTGAACAAGAAGCGGTGCTTCCTCTGCACCACCTCCTCCTGCAAATGGCGGACGACGCGGCGCGCCTTGGAATTCCAACCGACGATGCACAACCTGATTTCTTCGACAGCCGGATTCGGTGAAAAGATCTCTGATTCCATTGCTCCCCTCGCGATCGGTCCTTCCCATGCGCGACTGCTGTTCTGACCGTTTTGGTTCCGCTTCCGGAGCCGCTCCCACCAACTTCCCCCCTCGAGCACCTCTTGATTATCGGCCAGGACTACCAGTTGGGTAGCGTCTTCAAGGGAGGTCCCCGGCGAGCTCTTCGTGGATCCGTCGCGGCCCAGATTCTTCGGGTTGAGGTTCAAACTCCCGGGCCGACTCCCGATGAATCCCAGCGGAATCAGCTCTTTTTCGTAAAAGCGTCTCTGCACAACCCGAAAGTCATCGAGCCCGGAAAACGGCATCGGCAGCAAGTGGACTTCCTGCGACTTCCGGACAAACGAGAGCACCTCATGATAGAAGGACATCACTCCCGGAGAGACAACAGTCTGGGCCAGGAGCTTTTCCGCGAAGCTGGAGGAGTCGACGATCTCGTCGCAAACCGTGGGAATGTCGCCCCCGTGCCTCTTGGCGGCCGCCTCCAGTGCTTCGACGTGATCGGCGTTTGACACTTCGCAAACCGTCGAAACCCGGGCGGCTGACTTGATCGTGATCAATGACGTCAAGACGTCGAGGTCGGGATGTTCGCGGTTCTCATCAAGGAGCACCGCGGCTCTCCGTGCCTGCTCCAACGATGCACGCTGGAAGGTTTCTTTTCGGCCGAGATCTCCCTGGACCGACCACACTTTTCTGAAGTTCTTGGGATTCTCGATCACCGTTTTCGAGGCGTCGGGAACCACGATGACGATCTCGGGCTTCTCCTTGAGGTCCGGGCTGCGAAGTTGAGCGACAAGACGTTCGCAGCGTTTCGACCAGCCGACGATCACCACATGATTCTTCAGGTTCAGAAAGCTGAAAGGTTTGGGTCGGATCAGGTGAACGTTGGTGACCCGCCTCCACAGCGTGGTCACGACCGTGGCGGTGAAAAGAGTGGCCAGCGCCACGCCCAGGGTCAGGATCAAGACCGAGATGATCGTACCCCAGATGGTGATCGGATATTTCGACTCGAAACCGCCCAGCATGTAATACGTGATCGCCAACGTGGATTCGCCGAAGGTGGAGAAGCTGCTGTTCTTCTCTCCTTCGATGATGTGCATGACCGTCGAGCCCACCAGCCACACAAGAAGGATCAGGAACAAAACCCGGCCGTACCTGAATCGGTATATGAAGAACACCACGCGCGGCTGCAGGGACAGGCAGAGAATGGCGATGAGCGCCAAAGGGAGGCCGTAGGAGCGGAGATATCCGGCCAGTACTCGCGTCCGGCTGATGTTCTGTTCGTGGTAGATGACGGACGCGGGATGGATCGTGATCGGGATGTTGTCCAGGCCGTTTTCTGGCAGCAGGTCCTTGAGAAACGGAATCTCGGGGGGAGAATTGGGGCCGCTCACGGCGTAGAGCGATTCGAGAAGCAGCTCTGCCAGTTCCGCACTCATTCCACGTCGCCCCACCAACAGGGTGCGGACGCCCAGCGTGGCGGTGTCGGTGCCGTTCACCCCGTAGAGACGATAAGGGATGTATGTAAGGTTGAAAAACGGGTTGTTCTTGAGGATTCGGTTCGAAATGAAGCGGTCGATCTGCAGAAAAGTGAAGTATTGCTGAGAGGCGTGCTCCAGCAACAACGGCCTGGGCAGCGCGGAAGTCACGAACGCAACGTCCAATTCCCGGTCCCGCAACTTGCCCAGGGCCTCGTTGATGTTGACGTCGTGGGTGATCACTTTGCCCCGGATTTCGATTTCCTCCAAGAGAATGAGCGCATGCGAGGCCGAGCCGCTGCGTGGAGCGCCGACCGCCACTTGCAGCACTCTCGGGGTCTGAGCGATCTCCGAGAGCTTGCTGATTCCAAGCTCCGACCTGGCGACGATGTGCACCACTTCGGTGTAGAGGGAGGCCAGAGCGAGATAGGGGCGGCCGCGGAAATGTTCAAAAAAGGCGACGTCACTCTGGATCAGGGCCACGTCGCAGTCGCCTTCTTTCAACAGCTTGGCATTCTCAAAAGAACCCTGAGTGCTGATCACGTCGATCGTGAGATCGCTGTTCGACTCCACGTGTTCTTCGATCAGTCTGGCCACGCGGATATAGTTGCCCGTCTCCGAGCCGGTCGCGAAGCAGACGGGGACCCGCTCCTGGGCTCTCAAGATCTGGCCGGCGGCACTCGCGCAGCAAGTCGCGCAAAGAATGAAGATCGACAGCTTTCTGATGTTGATCATGCTCATCGCTGCAGACGCCACAGCCGGGACCGGCGGAGCCAGAGGGGATCGGGACCGAAGACGAACGACAATAGCAGGGTTTGCCGACCTGCCGCCCCTTGTTCCCCTCATCACCAACAAGGGATCAGCGGCCGCCATGCCTCGAAGCGAATTTCGGCTGCCGCCAGAGTCTAGTGGCGGGTAGATAGGCTGTCAACTCGCCTCTGAGCGCCCCACTCCGAGCTCGATTTCGCCGCTGCCAGAGCCGTCGCGCGAATCGGGAGCAACTGCCCGGCCCCCATTTCTTATGGAAGTCCTATCATCTCGCTCTTGGCGCTTCACCCATCTGATCTCGCACTTTGGCGCCCGGCTTTCCATCCTCGCCCGCTCGCTGTCTTGCAAGGTCGAATCCGGAACTTCGCCGAAGGGGATTTCCGAGATGAGAATCTCGATGGGCCCGGGGAATCACGAGCAAGGATGCTCGTGTCACGGGCGAGTGAAGCGGAGATGCTGCAAGAGGGTTCAGCTGCCTGCGGCACCCAGTGGAGGAGAACTGCTGTCGGGAGCCGTCCCGTTGGTCGTGTAGCGGATCACGCCGCTTCCGTCTCCGTAGAACCCGCGGTCTCCGGTAAGGCCGACGACGGTGGGCACGGCCACGATGGTGAAATCTACGTTACCCAGTGGTGTGACGGTGAAGTTGTATTCGTCCTTGGTTCCGCTCCCCAGCGCATCATCGACGATAGCGGACGCTTCAAGGTTGCCCAGGGTCGCGAACTGCCCGGCTCCGATGGTGCTCGCGTACGTCACCTGTGCCGTGATCAGGGTGCGTACAGAGTTGATTGCCGAGCTCTCATTGGCGGCCGTTTTGGAGCGAACGAAGTTGGGAACGGCAACCGAAGCGATAACCGCGATCAGCGCAACCACGATCAGCAACTCAATCAGCGTGAAACCCTTTGACCGCATAAAAGTGCACCCGGAACCCGCCCGGGTTGTTAAAGCAAACTCGATGCCGCGACAGCCGCCGATTCTCCGATTCTGCTTCGGCAGATGCATTAACCGTTTGACTTCAATAAGTTGTGCCGTCGGCGCCCTAGATCACCAAGGTCCAGGAGAGCGCCCGCCGGGTCGGAGATTGACAAATCGCGTCACCGCTCGACAAGAAACCGCTCCCTGCGGCCGCGCGCGGTGCGTCCTTGAAGACAGCCTCCCAGGCTACCCTCGGCAGCTGCACCGGACCCGCGAGAGATGGCATGACGCCGGTCCCCGGATGCGGGCAGGATGTCTGGGTTACGGTCAAGCGCCGTCAAAACGTCGGTCCCCAGCGGCTCGGGACCCCAGACGGTCCAGCGCGACTGGTGACGCAGAGCGCGAAGCGTCGGAGTCAGTCGGATCCCGACGAATCCTTGCGGGGATGAGCGCTAATTGGTGGGAGGATCGACCGTCAGCGCCTCGAGATCCTTGCTGATCGATTCAATGATCGCTTGATCGTCAAGATTGGCTGAGACTTCAGCGTGAAGATACCGTCCCCTCCCGTCGTTTCCGAGCCACCATGAGTCAAGCGTCCAGATGCCGGGTTCGTCAAGGGACTTCCTGATGATCGACATCGGTCTTTGGCCAGGGAATAGTCGCTCCGCACTTTGAATGGCCTTGGATGCTAATCCTTCGAGCCGCCTCTTCTCCATAGGATTTAAGAGTATCATGCCGAAAAATGCGAAGTTCGATGTTCTCGGTGGGCCCTTGCCGTCCGCTTCAAACTTCGCATATCTCATCTCCCACTTTGGCGCTCGGGCGTTCCAACTTCACCTGGGCAGCCCCCTGCAACGCAGAAGTTCGAGCGCCCGAACGGCCAAGTGCGCTGTTCGAGATGCGAAGTTCGATGTTCTCGGTGGGCCCTTCCTGTCCGCTTCACACTGCGCATATCGATTCGGCTGAAAAAGTCGCGAGGTGCGGGAACGCCGGCATCCTTGCCGGCATCCGGGCGCCCCGCGCCCGGCGTGGCCCGGCGTTGCCGCCTGGAAGGCGGCGTTCCCGTGCTGCGATGATCCCCCAGCCCCCCTTTTCAGCGCAATCGAATCTGAGACGTGAAGTTCGATGTTCTCGGTGGGCGGGGACAAAGGCCCTCAGACGTCGGCGGCTTGCTGCAGCCGCAGGGCGGCGCGGCAGGCGGCCAGGACCTCGGAGGACGAAAGGTGCAGCCTCTCTCCCCGACCCGCCACCTCTTGGAGAAACGAATCGAGATACCCGCCGGGCCGACCCGCCGGCAGGCCGATTCGCCGTGGTTGGGCCTCGCCGTTCTGGTAGAGAGTGAGGCGATTCGAATTGGCGGTGGCCTCCAGGACGCCCTCGCTGCCCCAGAAGGTGAATCGCCAATAGAGCGGCATGTCGTAGCCGAAGGAATCGGGGCTCAGATAGGAGACGTCGCAAATCACGCCGGCTCCGTTGGCCAGAGTGAACATGGCTTGTCCGCACTGTTGGAAGTGCGGATGCTCGGCGACCGTCGCGTTCCAGCCTCGCGCGGCCACAACCGTCGCCAGGGCATGGCCGGTTGCCCAAGGGATGAAGTCGATCGCGTGGATCGCGATGTCATTGAAGACGCCGCCGTGCATTCCAGGCTCGAAATACCACATCGGCCGCTGGCCGTAGAGCAACGGATGCTGTCCGTCGAAGCTGATCGCCTTCACTTCGCCGATGTCTCCTCGGCGGATCGCTTGGCGAAATCCCAGATACACGGGCAGATCGCGCATGTCGAGCATGCAGCCGACGACGCGCTCGTTCGCTTTTGCGGCGGCCTCGATCCGGTCGAGCTCATCGTGGGAAACGCAAAGCGGTTTGTCGCTGATCACGTGCCTGCCCGCTTCCATGGCCGCGATCAGGATGCTGGCCCGCCGCCCATAGCAATCGCCCACGGCCACGACGTCGCAGTCGACTTCGGACAAGAGGCGCGCATGATCCTCATGGGTGACCCGGACTTCGCCGCCATCCCCGAGTGCCTGCCGCGTCTTCGGGTCCTCCTCGCAGCAGGCCACGACTGCGATGTCTTCCCTTTCGCGGCAGCGGCGATACATGTCGAAGATGTGGGGATGGCGAAAACCGACGAAGGCAAAATCGATACTCATAGGAGTTGGGCATTATGACAGGCCGGAGGCCTGCTTTCGCACTTCGCACATTCTCATCTCGCACTTTAGCGCTCGAGCGTTCCAACTTCACCCGGTCGACCTCTGCAACGCAGAAGGTCGAGCGCCCGAACGGCCGGGTAAGATGTTTGAGATGCGAAGTTCGATGTTCTGGGCATCACGAGCAAGGATGCTTGGGTCACGTGCAGTTTCTGGTTCTCTTGTCGGCGCAGTCAACCGGCTTTCTTGACTCGTCGGATCATCTTCAACTTTTCGACCTCAGTTTGCTGGGCGTGGTAGAGGTCCCAGCGGAGTTGCAGGTTCATCCAAAACCCGGTGTTGCCGAAGTATTTGGCCAGACGCAACGCTGTGGCCGGCGTCATTCCGCGACGGCGATTGATCAACTCGTTGACCCGCTGATAGGGCACGCGGATCCCATCGGCCAGCGCTCGATATGATTTCAAACTATTCAATTTTATTTGTTATGCTACGATGTGAAGAGTTTGTATTCGTGATCGGGTGCCCCCGAGGACAAACCGGTCCTTCGTGCGATCCGTAAAGGGAGGCTTGGCTTTGGCGGAGAGCTTGGAGAAACCTGCTGGCCACCTGATTCTGCGGATAATAGGATTAAGTCTAGCGTATTTCGTAGCCGGAAGAGTTGCGCTTCTGCTGGCGATTCCTCCTGGTTATGCAGCAGCGGTCTGGCCGGCTTCAGGGATTGCCCTCGCGGGATGTCTAACCTTGGGTCCGGGGGTGTGGCCGGGCGTCTTTATCGGCTCTTTTCTCACCAATCTTTCCACGTCCTACGATCCGCTCAATGCCGCTTCCGCCATCAAATCAATGGCGATTCCTGCGGTGATCGCTGCAGGCGCCGTGGTTCAGGCTTTGTTGGGTTCCTATCTTGTGCGCCGCTTCGGGGGCTGGCCCAATCAGCTGCCACAAGCCGACCTTCTACTCAAAGCGATGCTGATCGGTGGTCCTCTGACCAGCCTCACGAACGCGACGATTGCCAATGCCGGCCTCGTCGCTGCCGGCGAGATCCCCTCAGGTCAGTTTGCGCACAGCTGGATGGTATGGTGGGTGGGTGATACGCTGGGAGTCTCCATCGTCCTCCCCTTGGCGGCCGTCTGGGCGGCGGAGTCTTACCGCGCTTCGAGAAGGGTCCGTTTTTTCATCAGCCTTCCCCTCGGTCTCTGCTGTCTGATGACAACTCTCGCCTTCTACAAGATACTCGACGCCGAGATCGAGACCGCTCGAATGGAGTTCGTGCAACAAGCTGAGATCATGGCGCGTTCTGTCGAGGAGACGATTGATCTGAAGATTGACATCGTCCATTCGATTGTCAGCCTCTTCCAGATTGGCCGTGAGATCACCCGAGATCAGTTTCGAGATTTCGTCCAAAACACCTTCGACCGACACCCCGATCTGCGCGGATTCAGCTGGAACGTGGTTGTGGATCGGGAAGAACGATCCCAACTTGAGCAAGCCGCCGCTGAGGAGGGTTATCCGGACTTTAGGATTACCGAGGTGGACGACCGGAAAGAACTCGTGGAGGCTGGTGAGCGTTCGGAGTATGTGGTCGTTTTTTTCATCGAGCCCTACGAGGGAAACGAAGCTGCGCTCGGATTCGATCTGAAGTCCGATCCTGTCCGTGCCCGCGCCCTCGCGCTCGCTCATCAGTCGAGAAGCGTGGTAGCGACTCAACCGGTAATCCTCGTTCAGGACGAAGAGCAGAAACCTGGGTTTCTCTTCTTTGCGCCCATTTACAGACCCAACTCGTTGAGTCCCGAGGCCATTGAATCCGACCGCCCCGATTCCTACGTTTCCGCCGTCTTTCAAGCCGAGCCTTTTGTCGAGCGAATCCTCCGCCCATTTTCGCAGATGGGCATCAGCGCCAAGATTCAGGACTCCTCCGCGCCGACGGAAACCGCAGTCATTTACGGGGAAGCTGAAAACGAGGAGTTCGCCAAGCCTGGATTGGAATTGACCTTTTCGCGAGAGATTGCCGTGGGAGGTCAAATCTGGCAGCTCGAATTCTGGAGCAATGAGCGCTACCATCATCGGGACTTCCGCGAGGCTTGGAGCATGTTGACGGGTGGTCTCTTTTTGACCAGCCTGCTCGGCATTCTGCTGTTTGTCATTGCCAGCAGAAATGCCCTGACCGAACAAGCAGTTGTGAAACGAACGGCCGCTCTGCGACGCAGCAATCGGTCACTTCGAACGGAGATCGCGCAAAGGCGGAAAGCCGAAGAGGCGCTTGAGTTTGCGCGTGAGGAGCTCGAAGATCGCGTCGAGAAACGAACCGCTGATCTCGTCCGAGCCAATGAGAATCTCAGAACGGAGATACGAGAGAGAGAAAGGGTTGAGTTCAATCTCGTCTCCAGCGAAAAGCGCTTTCGAGCGATATTCGACGCATCCACGATCGGGATAGCAATTGCCGACTCGAGGGGCATTTTTCTTGAAGCCAACGACTACGTCCACAAGATGCTGGGCTATGAGGCGGGCGAACTTGTAGGCAAGGGCTTCGCTGATATCTCCGCCGGCAAAGATGTGAAAGCGGCCATCGCGGGCCTGAGGCAGATTCGTGAGGGAAGCAAGATCACCCTTCAAGGGGAGCGGCGCTATCAGTGCCGAGACGGCCGGTTCGTGTGGGCTCTCGTGAGATCAACCGCCATTTTCCAGGGGGAGCGGCTTCAATACGTCCTGAGTGTTATCGAGGACGTGACGGCCCGAAAGCGGATGGAGGAGGAGTTTTCCAAAGCAGAGAAGCTCGAATCGATCGGTGTCCTGGCAGGGGGCATTGCACACGACTTCAACAACCTCCTGACAGCAATATCGGGTAACCTCGAACTGGCGAAAAGGAAGGACTCGTCATCGACTCGTCCCTTTCTCAATGAAGCTTTGAAGGCCTCGCGGAGAGCGGCCCAACTCACTCGCCAGCTCTTGACGTTCTCCAAGGGCGGTGCGCCGTTGACAAAGCCCGTGGATCTGCTGGAACTCGTCAGAGAATGCACGGCTTTCGCGCTTCGGGGCTCCAAGAGCTGTTGCCAGTTCCAGGTGAGCGACGAGCTTTGGCCCGCGGCGGTGGATACTTCACAAATCAGTCAGGTGATTAGCAATTTGATCATCAACGCCGATCAGGCGATGCCTCAAGGTGGACACGTCATCGTCGGCATGAGGAATCTCCAGGTGGAAGCGCATAATGGAGTCATGCTGGAGCCCGGACGTTTCATCGAGATTTCAATTGCGGATCATGGGGTCGGCATCCCCGCCGAGAATCGATCGCGTATCTTCGACCCCTACTTCACGACGAAGCAGGGTGGGAGCGGTCTGGGGCTGGCGACGGCCTACTCGGTGATCAAAAGGCACCAGGGTCACATCGCAGTGGAATCGGAGCCGGGAGAGGGCACGAAGTTTCGGGTCTATCTCCCCGCCACGTCCGAAGTTATCGAGCGAAGCCGCGTCCAGACTCCGAAACCGGTCAGCATCAGAAAAGGGCGGATTCTGGTGATGGACGATGACCGTCACGTCCGCCGACTCATGATGCGCTTCTTGAGTACCCTGGGCTACCAGGTCGAGATCGCGCGCGATGGTCAAGAGGCCGTTCGGATCTTCGCGGCTGCCCTGAAGCGGCGCAAACCGTTTCATGTCGTAATCCTGGACCTCACTGTGCCCGGTGGCATGGGGGGCCGGGAGACTATCGCCCGGCTCAAGGAGCTGAGTGACGTGAGAGCCTTGGTTTCAAGCGGCTATTCCGAGGATCGAGTCCTTTCGGATTTTCGAGAATACGGCTTCGGCGGCGCCGTCGTAAAGCCCTTTCGACTTGCTGACGTGGGCCGAGCGATCGAGCTTTTGCTGGAAGAGCCGATCAAATGAGCCCAGATGCGGCGGCGCGGGCAATCCGCAGATCTCGCGCCAGTAATTGCTGAGATTTCTTGATGAAGCCGTGAAGAAGGTACAACCGGTCGCCCTCAACACAGAAGATGACTCGGGCGATTCGCTCAGCAAGACGACAACGAGGATGAAAACAAACGTGAGTACCGGAATCTCCGGTCCGGGCCGCCGATGACCGCAGACATTGTTGACGTCGCATGCCTGCGGGATGAAAAATCGGAAACATCTCACTGGCCAATGCGGCGTCCGAAGACATCTTATTCGAGAGTTGTCAGACTCTGGCCAGATGCCGCTACGGGACTGTCCCCCAAAACGCTTCCAAAAGGAAGACCCGAAACCCTTACGGGACGGGCCCTTTCTTTCGCGTTGTCGGCGTCCCGAGAGCATTTGTTTTGGGGAGCCGGCATGGATGACGTGATTCATTTGACCCGGGGAGAAGGGGCCGCACCGGGTCCGCGCCGGACCCGCGGTCATCCCTATCGGTACGGGAAGGCGCTGGAGCGGCGGTTGAAGGATTTGAAGGCGGAATCAGAATCGGGGCGTCGTCAAAATGAGTAGGGACATCGCGAGACCATTCTTCATCAAGATCTTTTTGCCCAACGGCACCCCAGACGGCCTGCCCACTGACAGAGCTTTGAAGAGTTCGTCGAAGAACAGCTCCATCCCAAAAGATTGGCGACACTACCGTCAAGCAGCGTTTGCAGGGGAGCGGGGTTCGTCACGTCGCCACCCAGTGCTTTCCCGGGTGAACCGTGAAGACCGTCTCAGGTTCCCCCAAGTGTCAGACGCCAATTCTGGAAGACGTAATAGTGCACGACTTTGAGGCCGACCCAGGTGGCCCAACTCATGGCCACACCCATCCAACCCCTGAATCGGACTTCCGTAGATCTCGTGACCCACGAACTGGTACCGGCGGATTCGATAGAAAAATGATCCTTCAGGCTGGCTACCCAACGATAGAAACCGATATTCGTCTCCACCATTTCAAAGCCCAGACTCCGGCCTGCATCCCACTCCGTGATGCGCTGCCGTATTACGCCCTGGTCCGAGACGCATACCCGAATCCCGTCAACTCTCCCGACTTTGTCGGGAAGTTCACATCGTCTGGGCTTGGGAATTCCGAACTTGAATAGAAACCAGTTGCCGTGGGTCATGGTCGAATCACACAGCAGTGGCCAAATCCGATCCGGTTGCGCCGGCAGGCGTGCTCTAGTCCGGACCCTCACGGCATACCCAACAGGCGGATGAGAAGATTACTCCAGGGTGGCCCCGTCCCTGCCGATGGTCTTCGACCGCCCGGCTTCGACCACCGCGGCACGACCGTTCTCAAACCCGCCGGCCTTCTCAAATTGTCCATCGAGTTTACACAGTATCATGCAGCAGCCAGCGCGTTGGAGGGCCAATGAGTCTCCCGTGAGATGACAAAATGGTTCGACATCTTTTCCTTACAGTGATCGCTCTCGGCGCAGTGCTAATCACCAAGTGCAGTCGGCCTTCCGCGACAGACCAGCCGAGGGCTTCCCGGAAGATGTCCTTGAGGCCATCGATTGTCTAACCTGCGGGAAAGGAGAATCCTACGAGGAGTTCGTAGCCAGGGCCAAGGCGAACCCCATCGCCCGCCGGTTCAAAAATCGCCGACATCGAAGACAACATGAACCTGCGGCGGATCGAGGAGGTCACCGGAAAAGACCTCAGGCGGCTGGAGCGCTATCATGAGGCTGGGCGGGTGCTGAGAGCCGCCGACTGAGGTCCCGCCCAAGGTCGGCCCGGAATCATGAACTGCCTCAAGTGCCAAACGAAGTTCAATAGCTCGCACTGCCGTGCTCGCATCTCCATCTTCGCCATCGGCCACGAGTGCATCTACTCCTACTGGCGCTGCCGGTCCTGCGGCTGGTACACCATCGACGCCTACGAGGACCGCTGGGACGGCAAGGACCCTGTAAAACACCTGGGGCCGTTCCCAGCCGACGTGGGCGACCGCTGCGTGCAGCTGATCCAAGCTTGCCCCGATCCCATGAACCAGGACTGCGAGTGCGATTCCCACAAGGCGCTCTTTTTCGGGACCCCCGGGTGAGCCCCGAGCCAATCGCGACAACGAAGCGTCCCAGGGCTTCAGCGCCGCAGTTCTCGATCGACTCCGGGAGCAGCAGATCAGCTTCAGCGCCTCATGTCGCGGACCATAGACACGCCCCCGTGGCGCAGCCTTCCAGGCTGTGCTCCGGTAAGGAATCGAAAAGAGTTGTTAAAGGAACAGACCAATGGCCTCTGATCTCGATCCCAAAAGAAGCGCCTACCTTCTGAAACGCCTCGAGCATGCCGGCTTCACCGATGACGAGTTCCAATTGATCCACCACCTCACGAAACCGAAGCCGACAATCCACGAGCACATCAGGTACTGTACCGAGCGGGTG
>JBFGHF010000023.1:0-14445 GCA_041578355.1 Acidobacteriota bacterium | reverse complement strand
CACCTGGATCCCGTCCGTCGGGGGACGGCCGACGCGAATTCCAAAAGACTCATCTCCGCGCCCTAATTGGCCTGATAGAGCACTTCACTCTCTTGGTGGGCCGCGTCCATCGCCGTTCCGACCAGGGCCCCGATACCGGCGCCCATCAGGCCGGCCAGCGTGTAGTATCCGACCGACTCGCCGTCGAATATGGGCCCGCTCGCTGTCACCGAAGCGTTGTGCGCAGCCAATCCGCCGAACCCGATTCCGAAACCCACACCGGTGCCGATCAGGGTGCCGTTGAGTGTCTTATCTCTGATTTTCTCAGCCCTGACGATCCTGGCGATATCAGACTTCGCCAACGTGAGGCGTCCGCCGGTGTCTTTCATCAATTCGATACCTCCCGAGCTGCTGGAGCTGAAGGCCCCCTCCAGGCGATCGCCGGATTTCAACTTGACGAGAATCTTCTCACCCGAAGCGAGCTTGTCGACCTTATCCCAGCGGCCCGGAACTACGGCGGCCTGCAAAGAAGCAGTCAAAAACAAAACCACGATCATCCCGTTGACAGTCGTTGGAAATGTCATTCGTTATTTCTCCTCCGTGACCCGATTGGCAAAACCCGTGCCGGCGGCTGAAAATCACGTTTCGGCGGCCTCTTAGCATGAATGCCTTGCCCAGCACTGCCACCGAAAGCGACCATGGGCTGGAGCGAAAACTTGCACCGCCAGAGGCGGTGACACATCGGAGGGGCGGTTTGGAAAGAGCTGGTCGCCCTTGATTGGGCCGGGGGCCTCGACCGGGGTAATATCAGCGTGAGACTGACAGGAGAACAAGATGAATAAAACATGTCTGACGGTGCTGATTTTGTTGTTGGTTGTGCCGGTTTCGGCGGATTGGCTTACGCATGAGAGCACGGGTCTCGAATTGTGGATTCCGGATGACTGGGACTATGAATACGACGGCGACCTGCTCCTGATCCAAGAGTCGGATCAAGACCTGCTGTTGGTCGTCTTGGTCTCGGACGCCGGGACCATAGAAGCCTTCACCGACGAAATGGTCTCCCTCCTCGAGCGCTACGTCGCCAATCCTGAGGTCACCGAGCGAGCAGAAGCCATCGAGGTCAACGGCTTGGCGCATTACTACATGGAAGGCACGGGAGAATTCGAAGGTGAGGCCATCGATTGGGACCTGACCTTCGTGGTCGGCGCCCGCAAGGGGATGGTACTGATCGGGGTGGGTGACATCGAGACCCACCAGGAGACGCTGGACCGGATCTACAACAGCGTCCGCCTTTCCGAGTGATCCGAGGCGCCCGGGCTCGCGCTTGATTCCTTCACGTCCGCGGCCTAATCTCGCTGGATGCAGTATCGAAGACTGGGTCGAACGGGGTTGAAGGTCTCGCGCCTTTGTCTGGGAATGATGTCCTACGGCGACCCCGCTTGGAGACCCTGGGTTCTCGGGGAGGATGCCGCGCGCCCGCTGGTCCGGCAGGCGGTGGAGTCGGGTTTCAACTTCTTCGACACCGCCAACATCTATTCACTGGGCGCAAGCGAGAAGGTCACCGGCAAGCTGCTCAAGGAGTGCTTTTCGGGGCGTGACGAGTATGTCGTCGCCACCAAGGTCCGACTCGCCATGGGTGACCGGCCCAATCAGAGCGGCCTTTCCCGCAAACACATCTTGGACTCCATCGACAACTCGCTGCAGCGCCTGCAGCTCGACTACGTCGACCTCTTCCAGATCCATCGCTGGGATCCCGAAACACCTATCGAGGAGACGATGGAGGCGTTGCACGACGTGGTCCGTGCCGGGAAAGCCCGCTACATCGGGGCCTCGAGCATGTGGGCCTGGCAGTTCGCCAAAGCGCAGTTCACCGCCCGGTTGAGAGGCTGGACGGAGTTCGTTTCCATGCAGAATCACTACAATCTGATCAGCCGGGAAGAAGAACGTGAAATGATCCCGTTCTGCCTCGATCAGGGGGTGGGGATCATCCCCTGGAGTCCTCTGGCTCGAGGAGTTCTGGCAGGAAAGCACCCGACAGCCGGCGAGCAGCAAACGGTCCGCTCCCGGAGTGACACGTTCACTCCCCGACTTTACGACCCTGACGCGTTTTCCGAAGTCTTGAAGGAGCTGAGGGTGGCGGCAGCGAGCCTGGGGGTGTCAGCTGCCCAACTTGCCTTGGCCTGGCTTCTGCACAAGCCGGGAGTCACCTGCCCGATTGTCGGGGCCACCAAGGCGGCTCACCTCAGCGAGTTGGTTGCGGCGACGGAGATCGAACTGACCCCTGAGCAGATGCAGGTTCTTGAATCGCATTACCGTCCCCAGGCCCCGCCCGAACTGACGAAGGAGCTTTGAGCGGAGCCCCGCGGATATCGAACCGGGAAAAACAGGGAAAGGCCGCCCGGGGCTCGGGGCCCCCGACGCGACTAAAACCCGGTTCGGGCGGCAGTGATCCGGTCGACCAGCGACTTGTAGACTTTGCTGTCCATGCCCTGCCCCTGCAACTGCAAGCTGTAGCCGTTGCCATTGAAGGGCTCGACACGAAGCCTGTAGGGATTTTCGAGCTTGAGCGTCTTGATGTCTGAGAAGTCCCACTTTCTCGAGTGGCTCAAATCGCTGATAGACTCGTAGTTCAGCCCGGAGTCGGTGACCATCAGGCGCCCCTGGCAATCGCCAAAGCGGTGCTTGTGCTGGACCGCGTAGGATTGGGACGATCGCGTGGCCGTTTCCTCGGGTGCGGCGCTGGCGGACGCTGATTGTGCGAGACATTGGTCCAGCTCGAGGGATTCCTCGACTCTGAACACCAACTCACTCCGCTCCCCCGACCTGTCGGAGATCGGAACGCGGGTGATCACCTTGAGGACGGAATCCTCAGAATCGAGGGTTTTGATTTGACTCTTTTCGATGGCGAAAGAGTTTTCGGGCTGCTTGCTGTTGGCAAACAACAAGTAATCTCCGACCACGAAGAGCTGTCCTTCCACCGTTCCGAACGGAATTGCCAGTTCGGCTCGGCGGACCTGTAGAGTCGTTTCTGCATAACCGAGAACTGATAGGGTGAGTATCAGGAGCGCGATTTGTAACTTTGCAATCTTCACTTTTTTCTTCCCTTCGCTCACTGGGCGTGATGGCGACCTTGCGCCTTCTTCTCTGAAACCGTGAGCTGCCTGTGAGAATCGCCAATTCGAGACTCACACCGAGCAGAGATAGATGCTGCCCGCGGCGAGATGTTTCAGAAAAATGGCGGGCGCGGCTGGGTCGGTGATCAAATAGCGTGAAGGGCAGATTCTTAAGGTTGGGAGCTGACGATGGAAAAGCCTGAATTGAACTTGAAGATGCTAGAGGAAATGATCCAGATCGGCGATCGGCGGGGGGTGGAGGCTCTGCTCGAGACCCTGACCGCCCCCCAGACGGCGCGCTCCATCTCTCGCCTGGATGAGCCCCTCCGAATTGCCCTCCTTCGTTTGCTCTCCTCCGACGACGCTGCCGATCTGATCGAGGAACTCCCCGGTTTTCAGGCGGCGACCTTGATCGAGGAGATGGAACCGCGCAATGCCGCTTCCATCGTCGAGAAGATGGAGAGTGCCGACCGCGCCGATGTGCTGGGAGTCTTGAAAGAGGACGAGGCCAACGCGATTCTGGATGAGATGGCGCCCGAGCAAGCGGCCTCGGCCCGTCACTTGATGGCCTATCCGCCCGACACCGCGGGCGGCTTGATGATCACCGAATACATGGCTTTCGGCGAAAAGTCGACGGTGGGGGACGTGGTGGCGAAGTTGCGCGCCCAGAGCGAGCGCTTCGCCGACTACCAAGTCCAATATGTTTACGTCGTCTCCGCCCGGGGTGTTCTCAAAGGGGTGCTTCGCTTGCGTGACATCTTGCTGGCCAAGGGCGCCGCTCCTGTGGAATCGGTCATGATTCGCTCTCCGCTCTCGGTCCCCGTAACGGCCGACTTGGACGACCTGCGTCACGTCTTCCAGCAATACGGATTCGTGGCCATCCCGGTGGTGGATGGCGAAAAGAAGCTTCTCGGCGTGATTCGGCGCGCCGCCGTGGAGGCGGCGGCAGGCGAGGAAGCCCAGCAGTCGTTTCTGAAGATCAGCGGCATCGTGGGCGGCGAAGAGGTGCGCACGCTGCCCCTGTTCCAGCGCTCCTCGCGGCGCCTCTCCTGGCTCAGTGTCAACATCATCCTCAATGTCATCTCCGCCAGCGTCATCGCTCTCTATCAGGAGACCTTGGCGGCCGTGATCGCCTTGGCGGTTTTCCTGCCCATCATCTCGGACATGAGCGGCTGCTCCGGCAACCAAGCCGTGGCCGTCAGTATTCGTGAGCTGACCCTGGGCCTGGTGACACCGCGGGAGCTGTTTCGTGTGCTGCGAAAGGAGCTCAGCGTGGGCTTGATCAACGGAGTCGTTTTGGGACTCTTGTTGAGTGTGGTGGCACTGCTGTGGAGAGGCAACCCCTACCTCGGACTCGTCGTGGGAGGCGCGTTGGCGCTGAACACATTGGTGGCCGCTTCACTCGGAGGCCTGCTGCCGCTGATGCTCAAGCGCGTCGGCATGGACTCGGCCATTGCCTCGGGGCCGATACTGACCACGGTCACGGATATGTGCGGCTTCTTCCTCGTGCTCAGATTTGCCACTTATTTGCTGCCCTACCTGACGTAAGGAATAGGGGCTTGCGGCCGGCCGCCGAAACCCGGAGATCAGGTTGACCGCCAGATCGTGATCAGCGCCGAGAAATTGACGATGGGGACGAGAATCTGGGCATAGATGAAAGTCACCGCGATCGTCTTGACGGCCGTCCAGCGGCGTGATTGCCGGTAGAATCGATGAAGGGACAGCGGCATGTATACCACCAGCATGACAAGTGCCGCCGCAACGTAGGCAACCACTTGGGCGGCCAAGCCTCCACCCAACAACCAAGCTGTCAGCCACGCCAAAGATATGGCCACGAACAGTGCGGTTTGATAATGGAAGGCGAAGATGAGGTGGTCAAAATAAAGGGAATGCGCTGCCTTGCCGCGGAGGTAGAGCAACTTCAAGCCCAGCGCCAGAAAGGGCACGAAAAGTATCAGCGCCGACGGCAACATCTGCCGCCAGCCCGCCGCCAGGCGGTCGAGTACCTCCTGCTTGGGCAGCGACCGGAATCGCTCGATCCGCTCGGTCGCCAGCGAAGCCTGCCAGCGTCCGATGATGCTGGAAGTGTCCAGCAGTTCGACGCTCCGCCGCGCGGGGCCCGCGGCTGCCGCACCCACTCTCTCCCCGCCGATGAAGATGTCGAATCCAGCCGCGTCGGGGGCGTCGAAGGTCAGGGCCGTGGAGAAAAGGATCACGCTGGCCAGCAGGTAGAAGCGGAAAGGACGCAGAAAAGGCGCTCTGTTTCCGCCCACGTACAACTCGCTCAGGCGCCCCGGCTGGAGCAGTGTCCTCAGGGAGCGGAACAGCTTGTTGTCGAGCGAGAGCTCTTCGAGCATCTCCTGGAGCACTTCGAAGAGAGGTCCCCTGCGGGATCTCAATTCCTGGCCGCAATGGGGACAGAAGCGAGGGCCCGCCGCTTCACCGCAGTTGCTGCACCTTGTGTCCCCCCCTGATGTCACGTTGCCCTCCCCGCCGACTTTTCCCAAGGCTCAGAGAGTATACGCCCTCGACTCTTTGTTCATTCGGGGTGAGATGCGAATCGCTGCTGAGCGGTCGGTGGCTGGCAACATCGGCGCGCTCGCTGACTGTCGTTTCGGGTTCTGCACCCTTTGGGGACTGCCCGCGGCCCAGGGGGTGCCTAGCCCCGGATTATTCATCAGGCTTCGTGGCGAGGCGTCGGAAGCGCCGTGCTGACAAGGCGTTAGGCCCGAGGCCCCCGCAGTCGTAGTCGTGCACTACGTCGAGGAGGAAGAGGGGGGCAACGCAGTCAGCGCGGATGATAACGGCGCCGCAGCAGAAGGCTGGTGAATAGTCCGGGCGAGCGTCCGGACCATGGCGGAGTCGCCTCTGCCTACTTGAAGATCCGGCGGAACTTGTTGTCGCGGAGCGTGGCGGTTCGGCTGAGGACGAGTCGGTCCGGGTTCGAGTCGGGGTCGACGCAGAAGTAGCCGACCCGTTCGAACTGGACGACCTGCCCCGGTTTTGCGTCTGCCAGATGCTTCTCGGCGACCGATTCCTCGAGTTTCTCCAAAGAGTCGGGGTTGACGAAGTCGGTGATGGATCTGGTGTTGTCGAAGTCTTCTACTTCCTCGGTGAGCAGGAAATCGTAGAGTCTGAGTTCGACGGGAATGGCCGATTGGGTGGAAACCCATTGCAGAGTACCCTTGACCTTGCGCTTGGCTCCGCCCAGCCCGCTCCTCGTCTCGGGGTCGTAGGTCGCCCGTAGCTCGACAACGTAGCCGCTCTCGGGGTCCTTGATGACCTTGGTGCACTTGACGATATAAGCGGCGCGCAGGCGAACCTCTCGATCCGGCGCCAGCCGGAAGTATTTGGGCGGAGGTTCCTCCATGAAATCGCTGCGATCGATGTAAAGCTCTCGCGTGAACAAGACTTTTCGGGTGCCGTAGCTTTCGTCCCCCGGCATGTTGGGGGCTTCCAGCTCTTCGCTTTGGCCCGGCGGGTAATTCTCGACCACCAACTTGAGCGGTCGCGGGACGCCCATTACGCGCGGCGCCGTACGGTTGAGGTTCTCGCGCACGAAATGGTCGAGCAGAGCCCTCTCCACCTTGCCGGGAGCCGAACTCGAGACCCCCAACTCGTCACAGAACTCTCGAATCGCCTGGGCGGGATAGCCGCGGCGGCGCAGTCCGCTGATGGTGGGCATGCGGGGGTCGTCCCAGCCGGCGACGTGACCTTCCTCCACCAGTTTCTTGAGGTGTCGCTTCCCCAGGATCGTTCGGCTGATGGCAATCTCGGCGAACTCGATCTGACGCGGCGGTTCGACGAAGTCCAGCTTTTCCAGGAACCAGTCGTAGAGGGGCCGGTGACCCTCGAACTCCTTGCCGCAGGTGGAATGGGTGACACCTTCGAAGGCGTCCGACAAAGGATGGGCGTAGTCGTAAAGCGGATAGATGTGCCAGTCGCCTGCCCGATGATGAGTTTCGTGGAGGATTCGGTAAATGGTCGGGTCCCGCATGTTCATGTTGGGGGATGCGGGGTCGATTTTGGCGCGCAGCACCCTGCTGCCGGGCGGGTGCTTCCCGTCGTGCATTTCCTCGAAGAGGCCCAAGCTCTCTTCGAGGGGGCGATCCCTCCAGGGAGAAGGGCGGCCAGGCCGGTGGAAGTCGCCCCGGTATTCGCGGATCTCTTCGGGGCTGAGGTCGTCGACGTAGGCCAAGTCCTTTTCAATCAGCTTCTTGGCGCACTCGTAGAGTTGCGGGAAGTAGTCCGAGGCGTGAAAGAGCCGCTCGCCGACGGCGGACCCCAGCAGCCATTCGAGGTCCCGCACCATGGCGTCCACGAAGCGCTGCTCTTCCTTGATGGGGTTGGTGTCGTCCATGCGCACATTGAACAGCCCCCCGAACTTCTGGGCGATGCCGTAGCCGATCAGAGCGGCCTTGGCGTGGCCCAGGTGCATGTAGCCTCTCGGCTCCGGGGGGAAGCGTGTGCAGATCTGTCGGGAATAACGTCCCGCTTCGATGTCGGCTGCCACCTCGTCGGCGATGAAGTTGCTGTCTGAAGGACTCCTCACAGTCATGGCGGGTAGTGTATACGATCCGGAGCGATTCCGACCCCGCTGCAGATCCCGATTCCGAGCGGCTTCGCTCAGGCCCAGGTGGGACGCATGCGAGCGGTTTCTCGCGCCCGCTGGTAGCGGGACCAGAATATCGTGCGCCCCCCGGCACTCCAAAGAAAAGACTTGATCGCAGCCCCAAAGACTGTTTCCCGCGCCTCCACGGCCGGGCAGCACGCCTGCTTTGGGAGCAGGAAGTCGGGTTTCCCGACTGCGGCTGAGCGCAATGTAGCAATCCCTCTACCCCAACCAAGGCGAGCCCCTTCGGCTCGGAAATCCCAGGACCCAATTACCAGATCCGAAGAAGCTGAGATGTGGCTGACGTTGCTCGTGGATTGTGCGCGTCAGCTAAAGCTGGGGGACCGCTGGGACACGAAATTGCGTAGAGAATGAAGGCCCTCGAAAAGAGAGAGAAGGAAAGACAGTTGACGAATTCTGTAGCTCGAAGACCAAGTAGAATGGGTTTTAGAATTCTGTCAGATTCGCCAGACGCGACGAGCGCCGTGCACCAAAGCCAAAATGATTACCTGGTCGTCCTTGACTCTGTAGACAAGTCGGTAAGGACTCACCAACAGCTCCCGGATGGCTAGGTTGTCAAACTCCGGCACAACTTGGCCCCTGTCGGCAAATTCCCTCAGAGAGTCCGCAGCCTCCTTCACCCTCCTGCACGAACGCAGCTGCATAGTTCTCTGAATCTCGCGCAATGTAGTCCGCCGCAGCCGCCAGATCCTCCCAGGCAGGCTCCGTCCAGACTACCGCTCGAGCCATCGAGCCATCCTTTTTTCCACTTCCTCTTGGGAAATCAGTTCACCCGCCCGCTCGGCCTCGAGGCCACGCCGGACCTTCTGCCGTACGTAGAGGTGATACTGGATGTCCTCGAGGGATACAGATTCGGGGAGGTTGGCCAGGAGTTCCTGAACTTCTTCCTTAGCTGGCTTCATGTTTGAAAACCTCTGGACCAACATTGTACACGGGGCACAGGTCCCAGCTCGTCACGCTTACTACACCCGTCCAGCCACAATTCCCGTGACTGTAGACGATTTTGTAGCTGGTCAAGGCCTCCAGTCTCAACAGAGATCAACAGAAGCTCAAAGACACCAGACCCGCGTTCGACTCGGTTGAGGAATGTCGGTGCCGCTCGGATCCCAACGTGCGATAAATTTCGCCGCGGCTGCCAGATCGTCCCAGGCAGGCTCCGGCCAGACTACCGCTGAAGCCATCGAGGCATCCGTTTCTCCGCTTCCTCCGTGAATGGCTGATCAGCTCAAACCGTCAGAACCTCGGAAGCGACCTGAAGAACGGCGGAAGCTCCGCGTCCGCTACGCTTCCGCACTCCAGGGCAGACCGGCGCCACCTTTTGAAGTGTGCGGCTCAGCTTCTCGATGCCTCTTCGAGGCTGCCGCGCGCATATCGGTCAAGGCGACCCTCTCTCCTAAATGCCTTTCAAAGCTAGATATTATCTTTGGGGGAACTATTGCAGCGCGGTTCAGAAGGTGAGAGAATATGCACTGATACAGAAAGTACATGGGTTACACAGTGACCCACTTGGGTGAGCGTCCTGTTCGCCCTCAAGTGATTCCCTAATTGAAAACAGGAAGTGACGCTGCGGCGGAATGAGGAGTGCCTTGGTTGGCTCTCCAAGCCGTCGTGTTTTAGTGTCAACGAGGAAGACCATGAGGAAGACGTTTGTCTGTGTGATTGGAACGACGTTGTTGTTAGCCGGTTGCGCGCAAGCGCCCACCGAGCAGCTTACGGCGACCGAGCAGGCCATTCAACAGGCCAGGACGATGGAGGCGGAGACCTATGCCGCCAACCATTATCAAGAGGCCTTCGATGCCATCAATGCCGCCCGGGCCGAAATCACGGCCCAGGACGAGGCATGGTTCTTCAGCCGCGACTACGGCAAGGCCGTGGAGCTGTTGACGCAAGCCGAACAGGCTGCCGACACAGCCGAAACGACTGCGCAAACCAACAAGGAACAAGCGCGGATGGAAGCTGAAGCCGCTTTGGCTCAGGCCGAAAGCGCTTTGGCGGCGGCCGAGCAGGCCCTGCAGAACGCTCCCGCCGGGAAAGGCACGAGAGCCGAAATTGAGGCCCTCAGAGCCGACCTGGCTGCGGCTGTGACTTCCCTGACGGAAGCGCGGCAGAGCTTCGAGTCGTCTCACTACTTCGAGGCCAACACGCGGCTGAGCGCCGTCATAGCCAAGGCCCAGTCGATCAGCTCTGAAGTAGAGCAGGCTGTTGCCAAGACCAGACGGACGCGCAGCTAACTGCGCTCCACAATCGTCGGGACGGGTCACCAGCCGGTCCCGCTTCGAGCTGAGAGCCCCTCGACCGCGGCGCGAGCCGCGGTTCGGGGGCTCGGAGAAGTCCCATGTCTCGCGCCATTTCCTTACCCGCCACCTGTCTCACCTTGAGCTTGGCAGTCTCGGGCTGTGGCGAACTGCCGGAAGCAGAATGGGCCGCCCTGAAGGAACTGAGAAAAGAATTACGGAGCCGGCAATCGGACCGTTACATCGCCGAGGGTTTTGTGCGGTTCCAGCGGGAATTCGAGGAGTTGCGCCTCAGCTACCGCCGGGCGGCGGCACAGCCGGCCCTCTTGCGGAAAACAGGGTCGTTGAAGGAGGAACTGAGGCGACAGCGTGGTGCGGCCGAAACGCTGTTGACCAAAACTTTGCGAACCAAAGGCGCACTTCGCGTGCAGCAGGCCGAGGATCTGATAGCGATATCGAGAGTTCTGGACTCATACGTACCCACTTTGGACCCGGCTCTGCGGGGACCCCTGACTTCGCTTCAGATCCAGCTGGCACAGGCCCGCGAGTTCTGGCAGCGGGAGGAGTACTGGCAAGTGACCCCGCTCCTGGAACAGGCCCGGGTTTCCGCGGACGCCTTGGCGGAGGGATTCGAGGCACTGCTGGGCAGACTCGAGGATCCGCGTTGGATCAGGCAATGGAAGAAGATGGGCCAGGAAACGATCCGGTGGTCGGAGCGCAATCGAAAACCGGCGCTCTTGATCGACAAATTCGGACGCCGGGCCCTGCTTTATTCAGACGGGCAGCTGAAGCGGCGTCTCAATGTCGAACTGGGCTGGAACGGTCTGGCCGACAAGATCAAGGCCGGTGACGGGGCCACCCCGGAAGGAAGATATCGAGTTCTTGAGAAGAAGGGTTTCAGCCGAACGCGCTACTTCAGAGCTCTGCTGTTGGACTATCCCAATCAGGCGGATCGTGCGCGCTTTCGAGAAGCCCGCGCCGCCGGGGAAATCGAGCAGTCGGCCGGAATCGGCGGGCTGATCGAGATCCATGGCAGCGGCGGACGAGGCGCCGACTGGACGCAGGGGTGCGTGGCTCTGGAGAACCCGGCAATGAAGGAACTCTTCGACGTCGCTTACGAGGGCATGCCGGTCACGATTGTGGGGCGTTTTGAGCCATGAGCAGATCGAGAGCATGGGCTGCGACAGCGGTATTGTTGACCGGCTTGGCTGGCTATTTCGTAATGCCGCCGCTGGCGAGCCGCGGCGACGACCTGACCTTGCCCGAAGAGCGGGCAGAGCGTCTGCGGCAGGAGCTGGAGTCGCTCCAACCCAAAGGGACTTACATTTTGATCGACACCGGCGCCAATCGGCTGATCCTCAAACGAGGGGCCGAAGTTCTGATGGAGGCGGTCTGCTCGACGGGCAGTCGGCGCACCTTGGTCTCCGGCGAGCGTCGTTGGACGTTCGAAACCCCGCGCGGGGTCCGGCAGATCCGCTCCAAGATCCGTCACCCGGTTTGGAGGCGCCCCGATTGGGCCTTCCTGGAGGAAGGAAAACCGCTTCCCCGGCGGGAGGGAGACCGCTACATGCCCGGTGTCTTGGGTGATTACGCTCTCGACATCGGCGGCGGCTATTTCATACACGGGACGCTTTACACCCGGTTGCTCGGTCAGAACGTCACCCACGGATGCATCCGGCTGGGTGACGAAGACCTGGAGAAGCTTTTCAGACAGGCGCCCGTCGGCGCCAAGGTTTACGTTTTCTGACCCTCTCCGCATGGGTGAGGAGGCTATGTTCAGCCAGTGCGTGATCGCGTTTCTCTTGTGGTCCGACGATCCCCGTCCGCAGTCTCCCCCGATGACGCTGATGGAGTCACAGTTGGAGCTGGCCCGCGGGGACAAGGTCTACCTGGAGCTGGGCGGCGGCCAGATCGGAGTCTACCTTCGCGGGATGCAGGTCAAGTCGCTCGCCTTGGAATCCCAGGCGGGGTTTCTCGGACCTGCGGCCACGGTTTCGAGGGTCGACCGGCTGATTCCCGGACTGCCCCAGAAAGTAGTGGTCGCCTGTCCAGGCTGTGAAGACCCGTCCGGCGGTACGGGCTTGGACGACCGCATCGGCATCGAGGAAATGCCGGCCAACTTCCTGGCCGTGCTCGATGACGGCACCTCATGGTTGGTGCTCTCAGAGAGCGGCTGGAAACCCGGCAGTCAAATCAAATCGGCCTATTGGCAGGGGAAAGGACTGATCCGCTTTTTAGAGTCTCTGGTGGTCCAGGGACAAGGACAGTACCTGTTCTCCCGCATGAAGCCCGAGTCCGCGCGCGCTCTCTACTGGGCGATCCAGCCCGGAACGGCCGTGCTGCGGGCCGAGGCGTTGAGCGAGCGTGGCCTGCTCGAGGAGATACAGATGAACAGCGAGCAAGTCTTGGTCGTCCTCTTGATGGCGATCTCCCTGATTTGCATTTGGGTGCTTCACCGCAAAGGAATGCCCCCCCGGCGGCGGCGGCGGAAGTGGGGGCACTGATAGAGAATGTCGAATGATCAGCAAACGCCATTCAAGCCACCTCAACGGGAGCGTTGGGCGAGCCGCCTGGGCCTGATTCTGGCGGCTGCCGGAAACGCTGTCGGGTTGGGCAATTTCCTGCGCTTCCCCGTGCAGGCCGTCAGCAACGGGGGAGGCGCTTTCATGATCCCCTACTTCTGCGCCCTGCTCTTCCTGGGGATCCCGTTGATGTGGATCGAGTGGATTATTGGCAGCCACGGCGGGAGGAAAGGCCACAGCACCGCTCCCGGGATGTTCGCGGCCCTCTGGTCCCATCCCGCTGCGAAATACCTGGGCGCCTTGGGCCTCTTCCTCTCGCTGACGGTGATGATCTACTATGTTTACGTCGAGTCCTGGGCTCTTGCCTACAGCATTTTCTCTTTCCTCGGGTACTATTCGCAGGTCGCCGACCTGGCTCAAATGAGCGGGTTCCTGCAAAGCTACCAGGGGCTCAACCCGCAAGGCCCCTTCGCCACGGTGGCGACGGCATATTTTTTTCTCATCCTGACCCTTTTACTGAATTTCACCATCCTCTATCGGGGCGTTTCCCGCGGCATCGAGCTGCTTGCCAAGGTCGCTATGCCGCTGCTTTTCCTCTTCGCCCTGGTTCTGGTCGTGCGCGTGTTCACCTTGGGCACTCCCGACCCCGCCTTTCCGGACCGGAGCGTCTGGAGCGGTTTCGCCTTTCTCTGGAACCCGCGATTTGAAGAGTTGGCCAACGCCTCCGTCTGGCTGGCGGCGGCCGGTCAGATCTTCTTCACATTGAGCGTCGGGATGGGGACGCTGCACACCTACGCCAGCTACCTGCGCGAGGACGACGACATCGCGCTCACCGGTCTGAGCACCAGCACCCTCAATGAGTTTGTGGAAGTGATTTTGGGCGCCAGCATCGCCATCCCTGTGGCCGTCGCCTTCTTCGGCCTGCAGGCGACGCAGGAAATCGCCCGGGGCGGGACATTCAATCTGGGCTTCGTGTCGATGCCGATCGTGTTCACTCGGATGCCTCAGGGAGAGCTTCTGGGTATGCTCTGGTTCGGCCTGCTCTTCTTTGCCGGCATCACCAGTTCGGTGGCGATGGGGCAGCCCCTCGTCGCCTTCCTGCAAGACGAATGGGGACTGAGCCGCAAGAAAGCGGTCTTGGCCTTGGCTGCAGTGGTTTTCGCTTCCGTTCAATTCGTGGTTTTCTTCTACGGCTACGGCTTCGACCACGAAATGGACTTTTGGGCCGGGACTTTCGGCTTGGCGGTCTTCGCGCTGATCGAGACAATCCTGCTCTGCTGGGTCTTCGGAATCGACCGGGCTTGGGAGGAGCTGCACCGCGGAGCGGCCATTCAAGTGCCGCGGGCGTTCAAATGGATCATGAAGTACGTGACGCCCGGCTACCTGATCGCCCTGCTCACAATCTGGACCCTGGACGAAGCGCTGCCCAAGCTGCGCCTGCAGGGCGTACCGCTGGAGGCTGTTCCCTATCGCTGGCAAGCTCGGGCCCTGATGCTCCTCTTGCTGGCTGGAATCGTGGTGTCCGTCGGACTGGCTTGGCGCCGGCGAAGAAAGGCCTGAGAGATGGAGTTGACCTGGGGCGGCTTGGTCTTCTGGTTCACGGCTTGGGCGAGCGTCGTGATCCTGTCTGTTTTTGTTCTGTCTCGATTGGTGAAGTCGAGCGGGAAATAGGTCGACGCGGATTGTAGAACAGAGAGACGTACGTCTAATCATTGGAGGACAAAAGAACATGCATAGCTTTCAACGCATCCTGAGCGGGGCGGCCATCGCGCTCGCCTCTTTGACGTGTGGTGTATTCGGTTCGGAGATCCACAATCTGGCGGCTGCGGAAAACGGCGGCCATATCGTCTTTTTCAGCAGCCAGTATAACGACACCGAGTGGAGGATCGACCACCTCCTTTCGGGCTCGGCCAATCAAGGGTGGGCGGGGGCCAGCGCGGGTCCGCAATCGGTCGTGATCGGTT
>JBFGHF010000022.1:0-14526 GCA_041578355.1 Acidobacteriota bacterium | reverse complement strand
TCGTTGAGAACGCTGGTGGTCACCGTGACGGCCACCCCGCCGGGCACGACCGATTGGGGATGCGGGTATTTCCCCCCGATCAGCACGTAGGCCTCTCGCGCCACCCTCGTCATTTCCAGCGCTTCGACGTAGAGCCCGCCGGTCAGCGGGTTGAGATCCCGCATGATCTCGCCGACTTTCGAGTAACCGTGGAGAGTTTGATGCTGTGCCGGGGTCCGTTGAGCCTTCTCCCAGATTCCGGGGTTGGTTGCCCCGACCAGCTGTTCGGAATAATCGGGTCCGGCCAGCAGGAAGAGGTGGAGTGGGTGATCGTAGAGGTATTCGATGGAAAGCAATAGGTTTCGAATCAGTATTCCCAGGGGGGGAGGCTGGATTCCCAGCGCCATCTCGATGGCCAGCGCCGAAACGGTGGCGTGGACCCCTCCGCAGACGCCGCAGGCGCGGCTGCTGATGTAGGAGGCGTCGCGCGGGTCGCGGCCTCGCAGGATCACTTCGTAGCCCCTGAAGAGCGTGGCCATCGAATTCGAGGAGAGAATCTTGCGCTCCTTCAGGTCGGCCACAGTATGGAAGGCCAGAGCGCCGGCCACTCGGGTGACCGGATCGAAATCGACGTTGCGGATGTATCCGTTGCGCGCCAGCAGCTCCTTGAGCTTGTCTTCGTCTTCGTCCAGCGACCGGGTTTGATAAGCATAGGGGTCGGCCACCCCGTCTTTGAGGAAGGCCCTGCCCTGATCGTCGAACTCAACGGGGAGGTTCTTGAAGCACACCTTTGTCTCTTGCCTCCAGGCCTTGGGTTATCTTTTCTGAAACACCCGGATGATGCCCATGAGATTCACGTCGACGGCGGCCAAGCCGCTCTCCAGTTCTTGAAGCGCTCCGTTTATGGTTTCGATGCGACCCTCGAAAGGACCCGTGTGGGAGGCCACCTGTTTGAGTCCGCCGGCCAAGCGCTCGAGATGGTTTCCCGCTCGACGCAGGGCGATCAAGACACCGGTCAGATAGACGACCAGCAGCAGAACCACCAACGCCACGGCTACCCATGTCGCATTGATCAGAATCTCCTGGCTCATCGGTCACCTCCGGATTCCGGGGTTCCGGCCGCTCGATCTGCGAGAGTTGTGCGGATCGTTCCTGCATGCTGGTTGATCTGGCCGGCTCTCTCCAGGATCTTGGTGGCGGTGGAAATCGTATCTTCCAAACCCGCCAGATGTACCGTGTTTCCTCCGATCCCCCCACCGGCGGCAGCCATGTCGCTCATGTAGCGTTCGATGTTGCGTGCCGCCCACCAGAGCCGGTGCAGAGCGGAGACGACGAGGGGAAGCGCGATCACCACCAATACCAACAGGACCGTCCAGATCCAGCGGACCTCTGCCGGGATCATTTCGATCCCTCCTGCGCCAAGGCGGCTTCGATGGTCTTTTCCAGATGCCCTTCCACGGAGCCGAGGCCCTGGGCCGCGGCACTCAAATCGCTGTTGAGCTTGCCCAGCAGCGGCGGCAAATGACCGGTTTCCGTTTCGATCGCGCGCAGCCCCAGTCGGAGCTTGGCCAGAAGGCTGGTGGGACTGCCCCCGATCTGTTGCAGGAGCTCCACGATTTTGAGCACGTAGACCACCAGAACGGCGACGAAGGCGAGGACCGCCAAAGCGCTGAGCAGCATCAAGAGCGTGTACATACGGCTACTCCTTCTTCCCCAACACGCATTGCGGACAACCGGGACAGCCCGCGGCGTGCGACTCGATGGCCTGTGTGGCTCCGTCGATGATCTGGATCTGGCCGCCGATTCGCTCCACGATCCGGGTGGTGCGGTTCAGCAACATGGGGATCTGGATGGTGTTGTTGGCCACCAGTTGTCCCTGAGTCCAGATGGCGCCCGCGGCCGTTCGGATCTGTTTGGCGGTGCGGCGAACCGCTTCCAGCAGCAGGGCGACCACCGCCGCGACGACCAAAAACAACAGCAATGAAATCGACCACATCGCTGCGACGCTCATGAGCGAATCAGTCCTCCCTTTGCCTGGTCTTGCCCCAAGCCCCACGTCCCAAGCCCCACGCCCCACGCCCCTCAGGCCACATTGCTCTCGTCCTCCGAGGGGTGAAGCGTTTCCGCCACGGCTGCGCCGTGCCCGACGATCGATTCCGCCTGGCCGAGAATCCCTTCGGCGACTTGGTTGGTTCGATCGAGCTCCCAGATGCTGTTGGTGTTCTGCTTGATTTGTTGGACTGCCTGGAGGGCCTCGCCGGCAAGCCGCAGAATCCGGCGGGCTGCGGCCAGGATGGCGATCAAGAGGGCGGCGGCGATCAGAACGACCAGGCAGGCAACGGTCAGCCCCGTCATCCAAGTGGAGACCAGTGCCTCATCCATCGGTTTCCTTCCCCCTTCGGAATGGCTATGCCCCGGGCCGTTTTCCGCCGAGTGCCTGGATCTTCTGGTAGAAGAAGTGACCGGCCCGGTCGATCAAATTGGGTTCGCGGACGTGTCCCCAGCCCGAGGGTACCCGGCCTTCCCGCTCCCAACGGCGACTCCGGTTCTGAAAAAAGCGCGTATGGTTTCTCAAGGTGCGGATGATCGAGCCGTTCAGCTTGGACATGCTCGAGGAGACAAGCGTACCCGGAGGGCGCTGGTAGAAGGGGCTGAAGCCGTCGGGAAAACTGGGCATGGTGCAGCCGATGCAGGGGGCGCCGACGTTCATGCACCCGCCGACGTGATTGATGGCGCCGCGCTGGTTGATGTTGCACTGCACCACCGGGCCCCAGCACCCGATCTCCACCAAACACTCCTTGTCGCCGAAGCGGTCGGCGAAGACCCCTTCTTCGTAATAACCCGCCCTCGTGCATCCCCGGTGCACCGTTTCGCCGTAGAGCCAGGCGGGACGTCCCAACTCGTCGAACTCGGGAAGGGGTCCCAATCCCTGCAGAAACAACAAAACCGCGGCGATCGTCTCGGTGAAGTTGTCTCCCTGAGGAGAGCAACCCGGGATGTTGACGACCGGAAGTCCCAGGCCGCTCCGGTAATCCTCGCCGAGAAAGTCCATCACGCCCATGGAACCGGTCGGATTCCCATACGCGGCGGGCACCCCACCCCAGGTGGCGCAGGTGCCGATGGCCACCACGGCAGCGGCCTTTTCGGACAAGCGTTGGAGCCATTCCGCGGTGGGGATCGGTTGCGGGGCGCCTTCCACCTCGCGTGCACCCAGGCCGGACCAGTAGCCCCCCTTTCTCGCCGCCAGGCTCTCGTCCGGGACGGAACCTTCAAAGATCACGACGAACGGATCTTCGAGATCCCCGCGGGCCGCCTTTTCAAAGTTCTCGACGAATTTCGCACCGGCTTCCACGGCCAGCACGGGATGGTGCAGGATCACGGTGGGAACACCGGGAATCGAGCCGGTGAGGAGGGACTCGACGGTCGGTTGCGTGGCGCCCACCGCGGCGATCGAGCATCCGTCGCAGCTCATCCCCGCCAGCCAAAAAGCGTGAACCCGCTCGTGGGGTCCCAAGTCGTCCTGCGGTGAGAAAGAAGCGGTGTCGGCCGGTTGTGGCGTTGAATCGGGTGCGGCGTGGTTCATGATCGGTCCTCAAACCTCCCAACCTGTCGAACCCGCCAGTGGATCCAGCGAACCGGGCGCGGTGCCCGGGAGACGCGCACGAACGCGAGCCGCGCAACCCGATTCTCAGACTCCGGCGGCTGCCCCTGGCTTCCTATTTGTAGCAAAACGGCTCGGCTGGAGCAACGTGCTAGACTACGCGGGAGGGATTTCCACCAAAATGTGCTTAGCCATCCCAGCCCAAATCGTCTCCCAACCGGACGAACACTTTGCCGTGGTCGAAGTCTCGGGAGTTCGACGCAAGGCCAACATCGGCTTGCTGCGGGACGAAGGTCTCAACCCCGGGGACTGGGTGCTCATTCACGTCGGGTTCGCCATGAGCAAGATCAGCTCCGAGGAGGCCCGCAAGCAGATCGAGTTGCTCGAATTACTGGGCTCGGCTCAGGAGGCGAGGCAGGAAGTGGAAGGCTACGGGGTGGGCGATTCCCCAACCGATCTTGAAAGCCGCGAAACGGAGTGACCGGGAGCCAGCCTTACGGAGTGACCGGGAGCCAGCCTTGGAGTGGGGAGGCGCCGGCCTCCGCCTTGTCATCTGGGTCAAGATCGAGATTTTCCGAAAGCGCGAAAGCTTTGCTGCCGCTATGCTTCCGCACGCCTGGGGCCGGACTCGGAGGCCAAGTTTGTCGGGGCCCGAACGGTGCTGTTAACATGTTGCCCAATCGAAAACGAGGAGCGACGAGATGAGAGCGTCTTGGCTGGTTTATCGTTTCCTTCTGCTGGCGGCGGCCGTGAGCCTGGCGATGTACATTCCCTACAAGTACGCGACTCAGTTGCACGCCATCGACGGACTCTATTTCTACCTGTTTCCGCTTTCCCCGATCGTGGCCATGGCAGGGATCGTATTGGCCTACCGCCCCCAGTTCGCGTTTTCGATGCCGCTCTGGATTCGATCCGCGGTATCACTGATATCGGTGGGCTGGATCGCCACCGGTGTCCTCTGTATCCCTTCCCTCTCTCAAACGGTGATCGCCGAGCCTCTGAGAGGCTTCTTCGCCACCTTCCACATGACCGCCCAGCACATCTTTCTGTCTTTGGGTGTGGCGTTTTTCATGATGGCGCCGCTAGGGGTCTACAAGCTGTTTCGCCAACCGGTCCCCGGACTCGGGAAAGAAGCTCGAGACTTCAACAGACCCTGAGGGCGAAGTGAGAAACCAGACCATCTTCGCCGGAATGACCTTGCTGGCCGCCTGTGCCTGCGGTGCAGGCTCCGGTTTGGCCTCGGTGGCAGGTGCCGCCGGGGCGCCGATTCCGGCCGGCTGGCCTTACTTCGCGCTTCTTTCGGTCGGGGGGCTGCTGCTTCTCAAGGGTTTGGGAAGTTGGGAGGCTCGCGGGCCGGCCCTCGCTGCTTTGGCTGTTCTGCTCGTGGCGGGTCTGCTGGCGCCTCCGCGGGTCATGCGGGACGAGCTGTCCCATTCGGCGGGCAATCTGACCGGTTTCGCGCTGTACGTCGTGGCGGCCGCTCTTTTGATCGCGGCCTTGATTCGCGTCTACCAGCCGCGCGTCGATCTCCCGCTGCTCGCCGCCCTGGGCAGTGTTGCCCTGGCCGCCGGCTGTACCTGTTGCCTCACCCCCGGGGCCGTTCGCTACGGATTGCTTTCCACGGGACTCATCCCTTCTCCGGCAGTCTCCCGGTTGGCCCTGGTGGGTGTGGCCGTGATCGTCGGGACGGCAGGGTTTCTGGTGGCGCAGAATTGGAACGCGGCAGGCTTCTTTCTGGCCGGCGTGTTACTCGTTTATCCCGTCGAAAAGGCGGTCGAAGGGTTGGTCCCTGTCTGGCAAGTCGCCGACGCCAACCTCGTTTTTCTGCTCCGCTACCCGGTCTGGCTGGCCGGTACTGGGCTGATCCTCTACGCGGCGGCAATGGTGCTCACTTCCCCCCGCGCCCCGGTCCAAGAGCCCGTCGCTTCTGCCGGCAAGGCGTAGCGCGCACTCCCCAGTTCCGCCGAGGTCGGCCGTTCGCGCTCGCGGGCACACCCCTGACTCAAAATCTGGCTCGAGTTCGCAGCTTTGCGGGTCTGCAGCGATCAAGGACAGGCCCGGAACGCAGGCATCCCTGCCTGCAATTCAGACAGCGACACTGCCGACGGCTCGGGAGAGATGCGGGCTGGAAGCCCGCGTTCCTGGCTCTGCCGACATTGGCGCTTCGCCTCTGTTCGCGGGCACACCCCAGACTCAAAATCCGATGTGGCTGGGGTCCGGGACTGAGCCGCGCGCGTCAGCAAGCGGCGGGAAAGCTGAGCGGTTCTCCGGGCGCCAACCGATCGGTCGGCGACCGGTATGCCACTTGAGCGCCGTCCGCGCGATCGGCGTAGCTCCCTGACGGTCGCGGCTCAGTCGTGCGCCGGCCGGTCTCAGCTCGGAGGCCGTGGGAGGGACAATGCCATGCTATCTTGGGAGGGTTCGGGCCGGGACGGAATTGCCTGATGACGGAGTACTCGAGGGAGATTCCCGGGAAAAGAGGCCCTGGAAGCGTTGTTCAACGCGCCGTGAATTGGCAGCCTTCGTGCAGGGGATCATTGAATCTTGAGCCACCCTTGAGCGGCCCTCGCCGCCGCTGGCTTTGTTCCGCTCGCTCGGAATATAGCCCGATATGCCTCGCTCGCGACGCCGCGTGGGACGACGACGATGACTCGCTGACCGGTGGCTCAGAGCTTATGATGCGCTGCACCAGTCGAGCAGTTGGAGCAGCGCTGGCCGCAAGTTCGATGAGTGGTATCAGAGGTTCAACCATAGGAACGTCGCGCCCGCTGTTCCGCTTGCTGCTGGCTCATCTTGTCGCACTCTCCGGAATCTGCCTGGCCCAGCAGGAGCCGACGATTCGGGTTCGCTCCGAGCTGGTGCTCCTGGACCTGGTCGTGCTCGACTCTCAAGGAAGTCCTGTCGTCGATCTCCAGAAACAAGAAATCGAGCTGCGGCAGGGCGGCAAGAAGCGCGAGATCCAGTTTCTGCACAGGGTGGATGGAACGAGAGACGAGCTCGCCCGCGGCCGGCTTGCGACAACCGACGCCGGGTTGGCGCCGGAAATGCGGCTACTGCGGCCGACCCCATCGACACCCATCGTCATCCTTGTCGACCTGGAGAGCACCAATGAAAGGGGCTCGCTCCAAACGCGCCGGACTCTCGAGCACTTCATCCGGGCCGAGACCGGTACGGCAGACGCCATCCTGCTTGCCTACATCAAGGACGGCCTCCACATTCTCCACAATTTCTCCCGGGACCGGGCCGAGACCCTGCGCGCCCTGGAACGGCTTCCCCATCCTCGAGAGACCATCGAACACGGCAGGCTCGCCCAGAAGTTGGGAAGGCTCTTCCGTTCCGCGCGGGGATGTCCCACTTGCGACCCCCTCAGTGAAGCGCTGGGACTGGCCCGTGACCAGCTCTACGAAATCGAGAAGCGGTCGCGCTCGGCTTTCCACGGCCTGTCGCAACTTGCCGAGCACCTGAGCCGCCTTCCGGGGCGTAAACAGCTGGTACTTTTCGGTGTCGGCTACCCTCTCAACTACCGGACCGAGATTCTGGAGATGATCGACGACTACTCGAGACTTCACGGTCCTTCCAGGAGCCGCTTGCTGTCCCGCGGAGAAACGACGATCTATCCGATCTTGAATGCCAGCCTGGGGGGCACCGGCACGAGGTTTCCCCAGGAGCTTCGCGAGGTCGTCGAACAGCTCAACGAATCGCAGTGCGCGGTCTACTCCATCGATCCAAGGGGACGAATCACGCTCAACACCGCCGACACGGAGCTGGCACTCATCAATCCCGGCGGCGCCTCCAAACACTCGCGCCGAAGCGTGGAGGCGCCTCTCGAATTTGGAACGTCCCTGGCCGTGGAGACGGGTGGCGCCGCTTTTCACGGGATCGATGATCTGGACCGGGGGTTGAGGGAAGCGTTGCGCGACAGCCGTTCTCATTACCTGGTTGCTTTCCGGCCTGCCGGGGGCCGCGGAAAGAAGCGCGAAATCGAGGTTCGAGTACTTCGCAAGGGAGTGACCGTTCGCCACCGAAAGATCGTGGGTCCCGCCCGAGAGATTTCCGACCGGGTTCTGACCGCATTTAGCTTTCCCGGGCTGTTTTCTGAGTTTCCGATGGAAGTTTCGACGGAGCTCAAGGAAGGAGCACTCGGCCTGACGGTCGCCGTTGCCGCGGATGAGTTGGCCTTCAGCGATTCGGAGAAAGGCAAGTTTTGTTCGCTGCAAGTGTTCGCCGGTCTGCAGGACGAATTGGGCCGCTGGGTCAACGAGAAGCCCGACCTTTCCAAGCGCTTCGACATGGACTTGACGGAGGGGCAATGGCGCGATCTCCTTTCCAAAGAGACAGTGCGAGCCGCCGCCGAGATGAAGATCGCGCAGGGAGCCTATCGGCTGGTCGTGGTCGTGCGGCAAAGACCCAGCGGGATCCTCAGTGCCTGGAGCGGTGAAGTGACCAGGCCGCCGCTGCGATGAAGGCGTTTCCTTCACGGCGGAATTGATCGGGTTTCCGCCGGCCTCGCCGGCCTTGGTTCGCCAAGGAGCTTGGATGGCTTCCTACACGCTGATTTGGGAGTTCCGGGTCAGGCCCGGTTGCGAAGGCAAGTTCGAGCACTTCTACGGCCCCGGAGGCGTCTGGGCTGAACTTTTTCATCAGAACTCCGCCTACATCGAGACCGAGCTACTGAAAGATCGTTCCCAGCCGCGGCGCTACCTCACCATCGATCGGTGGCGCAGTGCCGGAGAATATCAGGAGTTTCGCGCCCGATTCTCAACCCAGTACGCCGAATTGGACAAGCTATGCGAAGAGTTGACCGTCCGGGAGGTTTTGCTCGGTGAGTTTTCCGAGTAGTTGCGCACGTCGGGGTCCGGTCGCGGCGAGGGGTGAATAAGGAGGAGGAAGGTGGGTCGAGGCAGAGAGAATCCGCAGACGAAAGGCAGCGCACTTCTGGTTGTCGATGTCCAGGTCGGGGCCGTCGATCTCGGACCCTACCGGGGCGACCTCCTGGTCGGAAACATCGCCAGACTGATTTCCGTGTGTCGGCCCGCGGGGGTTGAAGTGATTTACGTCCAGCATGACGGCGAATCGGGAGGGGAACTGGAGCCGGGTTCGAAGGGATGGGAGATCCACCCGGCAGTCAGTCCCGGGCCGGAAGAGAGAATCTTCCGCAAGCGCTTCAACAGCGCCTTTCGAGAGACCGGGCTCGGCTCCTACCTCGAGGATCGAGGGATAAGGACCCTCATCCTGGTGGGAATGCAGACCGAATACTGTATCGATACCACCTGCCGGGTGGCATTCGAGCACGGCTTCCGAGTGGTGATGCCGGAAATGACCAACTCGACCTACGACAACGGCGAATTCACCGCCAAGCAGATCCACGACTACCACAACCGGCGCATCTTCGACGGGCGATTCGCGGCCGTGCCGACGATGCGCGACACGCTCGAAGCGATCTCGAAGGGAAGGGATTTCTGATGCACGTCCCTGCGTCGAGAATCGCTGCGGGTCGCGCTCGCGGTCTCGACTCGTGAACGTTCGACGGGTAAACTCGGACGATCCGGCACCGGGAGCCGCGGGAGTCGCGTTTTGGCTGAGATAGCCTTGCAGAAGGTTGGCCCCGAAAACCTGCAAGAGTGTGGGATCGGCTGCTTGGTCAACCGCAAGAATTCCGGGTATCAAGCCAAGGTCGATTGGCTGCAGGAGCGCTTTGCCGAGGGCTTGCGTTTTTTGCTTTTTCGCGGTGAGAACGGCAAACCGCTGGCGTTTCTCGAATACGTGCCGGGCGAATACGCCTGGCGGCCCGTGCAGGCCGAGGGCTGGTTTTTCGTTCACTGCCTGTGGGTCTTCCCCAAAGGTCAAAAGGTGGGCGGTCTGGGCAGCCGACTCCTCCGAGCCTGTCAGGACGAAACGCTTCGCGCCGGAAAGGTCGGCTTGGCCGCCATGGCTTGCAACGGACCCTGGATGGCGGGAAAGCGGATATTCCTCAAGAACGGGTTCCAACAGATCGCCGAAGCCGACCGATTCCAGCTCCTGGTCCATCGCCTGAAAAAAAAACCCCAGCCTCGCTTTTGCGACATTCGAGGGAATCAAGCCCGCTACACGGGGCTCCACATCGTTTACACGGCCCAATGCCCCCACTTGCCGAAATCGGTGCGCGACCTGTCGGAAATGGCCGCCGAGCACGGTCTCCAACTGAATGTCACGTTGCTGAAGAATCCGCGCGAAGCTCAGGCGGCGCCTTCCTACTACGGAGTTTTCAATCTGCTCTGGAACGGCCGACTGCTGTCGGATCATTACGTCAGCAAAGGCCGATTCAGAAACATCTTGCCTAACGAGATTCTTTCCGAATCCTCCTGAATGCGAGGATCCGGAACAAAACGATGGCCGCGATCCGCTGGGACGAAATCGACGCTGTGCGAGTCCGGCGTCGGTCGTGGAGAATCTGATTTTCAGGCCAGACTCACATCATGAGGAATCACGAGCAGGGGAGGCTCATGCACGGTCAGGCCAGCAGTTGCCAGGCCATGAAGACCCCGAAGGACAGGCTGGCCAGACCCGAGGAGAGGCTCATCCATTGGGAAAAATCCGGATAGCGGTTTTGAAGGAAGCCGGAGGCCGAGGCGATGCTGAAGGTGAAGAGCGTCATTCCCGAGATGGTTCCGAGGCCGAAGACCAGAAGGTAAAGGATTCCCCAGTTGGAGTCGGGGATCGTGGCCAGGATCAGAAGCGCCACGGCTGCCGACCCGGCGAGGCCGTGGACCACCCCCACGACCAGCGGCCGAAGGAGGCGATAAGGCCCGATTCCACCCAGGCGGTTGTCGAGGCGGGCCAGGGGTGTTTCGTCATCGCGGTGTCCGTGGGCCTGGGGGGAGGGGCCGTGGGGATGTTTGTGGATATGGCCCGCGCGGCCGTCGTCCTGCTGCCTGTGCCGGTGAGGATGACTGTGGATGTAGTCGCCGTGAGCGTGGTAATGCGAGTGGACTTCGGAGTGCGGAGGCTTGCCTCCGCTTTCAACCCTTTCCCGGACCAGCGATGGAGGTGATGAACTGACCCGGGAAAAGGTGCATCGGCGATAGAAATCCCGCAAGGTGATGGCGCCCAGCAGGACCAGCATCAGGCTGACCGCCAGTTCCATGCTGAGCTCGACCGGCCCCGGGATGACCAGACCGACCAGCAGCACGGCTGAGCCCACCAGGAGAATCGTAAGCGTGTGGCCCAGACCCCAGGCCGCCCCGATCAGCGCGGCTCGGCGAAGATTGCCCTCCCGCCGGACAATCGTCGTCACGGCGATCAGGTGGTCCGGATCGGTGGCGTGGGCGATTCCCAGAAAAAAACCGATGGCGATGATCGATAGCGACGTAATCATTTTCGTCGTCAAGCCCCTGCGGCGCCGTTGCCGGGGATACCGTACCAGGAAACGCTCAAGGTTCTCTCCCCGCGAGCTTTCGCGGCTCGTCGAAGCGGCCGAACACCGCCAGCGCGGCTTGTCCCAGGCTGATCCCTCCGTCGTTGGGGGGAACCTGCTGATTCGTCCAGACTTGAATTCCTTCGTCTGCGAGCAGTGAGCGAAGCTCTTTCAAGAGCAGCCTATTCTGAAAGACTCCGCCCGAAAGCACAACGGTCCCGAGACCGTGCCGTGCACAGATTTGGGATAGTGCCTGCATCAGGCCGCTCGCCACTGCTCGATGAAAGGCCCTGGCGATCCAGGCGACTGGTTTCCCCGCGAGCCGATCTTCGATCACGGCTTCCAACAGGGGACGAAAATCGAGTTCGCCTTCGCCAAAGGGAAAGGGATACGGGTCCGCGTCGCGAGCCGCTTGATGTTCGAGCCAGCTGGCAGCTTGACCCTCGAACGTCACGGGCCGGGTGAAACCGAGCAGTGCCGCGGCGGCGTCGAAGAGTCTTCCCGCGGATGTGGTCGGGAAAACCCTCACCTTCCCGGACAACAATCGGATCGCCCGGTCAAACCTCTCGGGAAAGCTGAAGGGCTGGGCCGAGAAGTCAGGCGGATCTTGCAACTGGCGGAGAAAACCCGCCGCGGCCTGGACCGGATGACGGGCCGCGGCGTCGCCTCCCGCCAGCAAGGCGGGCCGAAGATGGGCGACCCTTTTCAGACCTTCCTCCAAGCTGCCCACAAAAATTTCCCCCCCCCAGATTGTGCCGTCGTCTCCGTAGCCCGTGCCGTCGAAACTCGCGCCGGCGACGCGTTCCGACCAAGCCCGGCGCTCGGCGAGCACCGAGGCAAGATGAGCGCGGTGGTGCTGAACCGAACGATGTTGACGGCCCCGCAGGGTCCGGCCGTAGGTCGTCGAGGCGTACTGCGGATGCGCGTCTCCCACCACCAGAAGTTCTTTGCGGTCGACGTCGTACATGGTGAGCAGATCGTCAACGGTTTCGCGAAATGCTTCGAAGGCCGCGGCCTGACCGAGGTCGCCGATGTGCTGGCTGACGAAGGCCTGCCCATCGACGACCAAGGTGATGGTGTTCTTGAGGTCGGCTCCCAGCGCCAGGATGGGCTTCTCCACGGGAAGATCCACTACGGCGCGCGGAGAGTAGCCTCGGGCGCGCCGCAGCAGGGAGGGACCAAAAGGGCCGTAACGCACCACCGAGTCGTCCACCCGGCGGGCGATGGGACGCTCGCCCATCAAGAAAGCGTCCGCCAGCCCTGAAAACCTTTGCAAGGCGTCGTCGTCCCGGTAGGCGATGGGCTCGCTGGACCGGTTGGCGCTGGTCATGACGAGCAGTGCGGGAGCTGCGGCGCCTAAAAGCAAGTGATGCAGAGGGCTGTAGGGAAGCATGACCCCCAGTTCCCGGTTGTCGGGCGCCACGCCGGGAAGTTCAGAGCGGGCGCGGGCGAGCACGATGGGGCGGGCCGGGGACAGGAGCAATTCCTCTTCCCCGGCCGACAAGTGGACCCAAGTCCGCAATACCTCGAGGTTGCGGCCCATCAGCGCGAATGGCTTTTCCTTCCGAAACTTGCGCTCCCGCAATTCGCTGACGGCCTCGTCGTTCCTGGCGTCGCAAGCCAGGTGATATCCCCCAAGCCCCTTGACGGCGAGGATCCGGCCCGATCGAAGAAGCCTGGCAGACTCTTGGATCGCCTCCCAATCGCGGCGGAGGACCGAATCCTGCGTGGCGGTCCTCAGGTAGTAGTGGGGACCGCACTCGGAGCAGGCGAGGGGCTGGGCATGGAAGCGGCGGTCGGCGGGATCGCTGTATTGAGAAGAGCAGAAGTCGTCCATCGGCCAGACGCGCATCGTGGTGTGGCGACGGTCGTAGGGGAGGGCTTCGATCACGGTGAAGCGAGGTCCGCACTGACTGCAGTTGATATAGGGATATCGGAAGCGCCGGTCGTCAGGGTCGAAGAGCTCAGAGAGGCATTCAACGCAGACGCCAAGGTCGGGTGAAATGCCCGCGGTGGGACGGTCGTTTCCCGCGCTGGGGTGGATAATGAAGTCCCGGCAGCCGGTGGGCTCGGTTTCAAGGGCTTCGATGCTTCGGATGGAGGCGCCGGGTGGGGATTGATCTCTCAGAGCCGCTGCGAATTCCTGGATCTTGTCGTCAGACCCTTCGACGTGAATCTCGACGCCGTCCTCTCTGTTGAGAACCCATCCAGTGAGGGAATAGGTTCGGGCCAGCCGGTAAACCTGCGGGCGGAACCCGACACCCTGAACGATGCCCCGGATTCTGATGTTCTTTGCGCTCATAGACGCGTCATTCGGAGAGCGCCCAAGGTTGACCCGAAGCCGGGAGCAGCAGCGACCGGACGAGCATTTTCCGACCCGCAGGCAATCTGCTGAGCCGCTCGCTGTCGAGCATGTCCGGAACGGTAGGCGATAGCTCCGGACAACCCTGGAGTGCGGCAGCGAATCGGAAGCGGAGCTGCCGCCCTGTCATCGGCAATTCGCAAGGAGTCAATCCTCATCTGCGGCAGTACCGCCCTGGCGCGGTGGAGCTTACGAGCGGTCACGGATGACTTCTTCCAATCCCTGACGGATCACGTGGTAAACCGACGCCTGCACCTCCTGAATCCTGGGGATGTAATCCGACGGCACCACGATCGGAAAGTCGGCCAGAGACCTGCGTTTGACTTCCCCTCCGTCGCAGCCCAGCAAGGCCACTGT
This sequence comes from Acidobacteriota bacterium, assembly GCA_041578355.1. GTDB lineage: Bacteria > Acidobacteriota > UBA6911 > RPQK01 > JANQFM01 > JBFGHF01. The sequence continues at coordinate 834 of JBFGHF010000022.1, read as the reverse complement.
CAGCAAGCCCTGCTTGCGCGCCTGACCCAGCGCGGCGACTACATTTTGCGAACCGCCGCTGGTGGAAATCCCGATCGCGACGTCTGGGGGGCGGGCCTGTGCGATGAGTTGGCGGACAAAAATGACTTCGGTGCCGACGTCGTTGGCGATCGCCGTGATGTTGGCCGGTTCTTGTGCCAGTGAAAGGGCCGGGACGGGCCGGTAGCCGGTCGGCGGCAAAACGCAGTCGATGGCGAAATCGTTGGCGTCGGTCGCCGATCCTCCGTTGCCGAAGAGGATGAGTTGCCCGCCGTCCGAGACGCGCTGGGCGATCGCCTCCACGACACTGCCGATTCGCTCGGACTCGTCTCTAGCGACCTGTTCGCGGAGCTTGGCGTCGTCCTCGGCTTTCATTTCGATGGAGGCGGCGACCTCGTCGACAACCCGCGCCACCTCCTGCTTTTCACGCCCCAGGAACGGATAGAGAAACTCGGCCTCTCCCACCTCGCGCCCCAGCTCGCGGTGTTCGAAGAAAACGTGCACGGTCTCCCAGAGGGTGTGGTAGAGAATCTCAACGACTTCCTGATGAATGAAGGGATCCTGGCTGGCCGCGTCCACCCAATAGCTGCCCTCTGAACCCGGTAGAGCGAAGGTCATGGCGCCCTTCGTTTGGGCGAATCGCAGTGCCTCTTGAACGACCTCGTCGCCCCCTGGCGGGCCGAATCCCATTACCATGTCTTGGGGACGTAGAATCGCTCTCAACCAGGGTTCGAAGAGGAGACCCAGGTCGAGTGCGGGAAGGGCCCGCTTGCCCACGATGACGGGGTGCACGAACTCGACGGAAACGTGTTGCGC
>JBFGHF010000021.1:0-14748 GCA_041578355.1 Acidobacteriota bacterium | reverse complement strand
TGCAACACATCAACGGCGCAGACGACCCGATTTCAGGCCGACATATCGCAGACGTGTACCGGGCGACCGTCCCCAACCCGGCCCTGGTTCTGCTCGAAGGTGTGGGCCACTACCCTCAAATCGAGGCCCCGGACAGAGTTCTTTCCGCATTCGAAGACTTCATCGACTCACAATGAAGCGGCTCTGGGGCTTCCCGATCAGGCCGATTCCGAAGGCGACACCGAATCCCAGTTCGACCGTAGCGGCCCTTTCGACATCGGAATCGGCATTCGGTTTCGAACACCCTGTGCTTTTTTCCGCGCCGCAACCACCGACGAAAAACGACCACCGCTCCGGCCAGAGCTTCGGTCGGCGAGCGGAGGAAGAACACACGGAGGTCGGAAGACCCCTTTGTGATACCGTATGACTTTTTCAGCCGAAAGGAATCAGACCCGATGAAAGTAGCGACCATCGAGACCAACCGCGGCGACATCCGGCTCGAATTGTTCGAGGACAAGGCGCCGCGCACCTGCGCCAACTTCGAGAAACTCGCCCGCAAGGGTTTCTACGACAACTTGAAATTCCACCGCGTCATCGCCAACTTCATGATCCAGACGGGCTGCCCCCAGGGGACCGGCACTGGAGGACCCGGCTACACCTTCAAAGACGAGTTTCATCCCGAGTTGAAACATGACGGCGCGGGTGTCCTCTCCATGGCCAATGCCGGACCCGACACCAACGGCTCTCAGTTTTTCATCACTCACAATGCAACGCCTTGGCTCGACGGCAAGCACTCCGTCTTCGGCCGTGTCATCGAGGGTCAGGAGGTGGTGAATTCCATCCAACAAGGCGACCAGATGGAAAAAGTGAAGCTGGAAGAAACGGAGTGAATCCTGGCCGCTTTCAAGGGAACCGGCCTCGATCCGGTGCCCAGGGCTTGGAGAAGTACCCCGCCGATAGAGCGAGAACGAGACCGAGAGCGAGACCCGAGAGCGGCTGCCTGCCCTTCGGGCAGCATTGGCCAAGTTCGGCAAGAGGCTCATCCATCACCGAACTTTCAAAACGACCGACTTGATTCCGAATCTATTAGGAAATTCCTCACCGGTTCTGCTTCCGCAGAGGAGCGATCAGCGTGGCTGACCCGGGTGGGCCCTTGGTCGGCGCCGGCAAAGGGCGAAAGATGAGTGGGTCGGGAGGAGAAACACTCGTCTCCGAAAGGTTCTCATCACCCAGAAACGCAAGTGTGTCGACCGTGGTGTGGTCTGTCGCGATCGATGCGTCCGACCAGAAGAAAGCGGAGGCCGCGACTGCGTCCGCCCACAAACAATCTGAAGTCCAGAAGAGGCTGTCCGCCCAAAAGACGTCTTCGGTCCAGAACAGGCTGTCGTTCCTTATGTAAGTATCGCTCCAGAAGAAGCTCCCGCTGTCGAACAGCCCCTCCGTCCAGAACATGCTGTCGAGGCTGATCAAGCTCTCGCCCCAAAGGACCCCGCTGCCCCAAGTGGGTTGGATCTCGGGATTGGTCATGGGTCCGTAGACGATGCTGTCTCCGAGAGCGAAAGCCCCGCCGCTCCAGACGGTTTCTCCGTCCAAGTCCCAAAAAGGCTCGACGTCCTGGCTGAGCGTTTTGGTGTTGAGGTCCAACGCCGTCGCCAGTTGGACCGCGGTGCGAACGTTGAGCAGTCCGTTGCCCTGTTCGAGCATGTGCGGGTACACCAGTTTGACGGCGCTGGCGATCAACAGGCCTTTCACCATCCGGGGAGTCAGCTTTGGATTGGCCTCCAACATCATGGCCACCGTCGACGAGACATAAGCGGCGGCCATGCTCGATCCGCTCAGGTACATGTAATCTCTGTCGATCCGCAGTTCCGCCTGATCTCCCAAATGAGAGTTACTGGCCCGAAGCGACGGAATGCGGTTGCCGGGGGCCACCAAATCGGGTTTGAAGATTCCGTCGATCGTCGGTCCGCGCGACGAATAGGTCGTGGAGATGATATCGGAGTGGCTCACCGTGCCTTGGGTGTTGACGGCTCCCACGGTGATGACGGCCGGCGAGATTCCCGGGCTCGAGATTCCGCCCCAGATTTCCGGCTGCTGATCCAACTTTCCGAGGTTGCCCGCTGACACCACGCTGACGATTCCGGCGGCAACCATTCGTTCGACAGCCTGGCAGAGCGGATCGTTCCGATAGGAATCCAAAGCCGGGTGGCCCAGCGAAAGGTTGGCGACTCTCACAGCGTATCGATCCCGGTTGGCGATCACCCAATCGATCGCCTGGATCAGATTGCTCGTGTAACCTGTACCGTCCGGTCCCACGACTCGAATCACCAGTAGCTTGGCTTCGGTCGCCAGTCCCGCGTATTGGCCCGCCGATTTAGCTCCCGAGCCCGCGACGATTCCGGCGACATGGGTTCCGTGTCCATAGGGGTCGCTCAGGCCGCTGAGAACCGGGCTTCCCGAGGTGAAGTCGACGATCTCGACCACACGGTCGCCACCGATGTCGCCGTTGCCCGCCAGTCCCGAGTCAAAAACAGCCACCACAATGTTTTGGCCGTTGACGCCGAGGTTATTGGTCATCTCACGACCCTGGAACTGCTGCTCGGCACCGAGCGCCCGGTTGAACGCGTTGCCCGTCCCGTCCGAGTCGCTCTTGCCCTTGCCGAACAGCCGCAGCTTGTGATCGACGCTGACATACTCAACCTGGTCGGCCTCGAGGAGCCGCTCGATCTCAAATGCGTTGAGCCGGGCGCGATAGGAGCGCACCAGTGGCAATGCGTTGTGGAGGTTTTCCTGAAAAACATCGGGCCGCACCCGGACAATCACCGGTAGGCCGTCGCCATAAGGCTCCACCCGCTCCAACAAGTTGGCAAAGAGAGGCGAAATCTTCTCTCGCCCGTTGGAGATCTCCCCCTGCCGGGCAGAACCGAGCAAGGGAAAGACGATCAACGCCGCCAGGATGGCAACCAGGACTTTGCCGAACTTCCGCGTGTGCAGTTCCATCGAGACACCTCTTCAGCTGTGTCCCGCTTATCGGCGCGCTCTTGGGAGTCTTTAGGGGAGCGTTCGAGGTGCGCCGGCCTGGCCGCCTGGGCATCCGAAAACACCGGCCGCTGTTGTGCTAGACGCAAGTCGAACGGAAGACGGAGGACGGAGGACGGAGGACGGACTATTCATCCATCACCAAGACGGCCGCGCCTTCCAATCTTCCCTGCCGCAGGTCGGCCAGGGCCCGGTTGGCCTCTTCCAGGCGGTAAGCCACCGTCGACGTCCGCACCGGCACCCGGGGTGCCAGTTCGAGAAATTCGAGTCCGTCGCGTCGAGTCAGATTGGCCACCGATCGCAGCACCCGTTCGCCCCACAACAATTCGTAGGGAAAACTCGGAATCTGGCTCATGTGGATTCCGCCGCATACCGCCACACCCCCCGGCAGCAGGGCCTGGAGCGCGGCGGGCACCAGAGACCCGACAGGAGCGAAGATGATCGCCGCGTCCAGCTTCTCCGGGGGCGCCTGGTCCGATCCGCCGGCCCAAACCGCTCCCAGGCTTCGGGCGAAACTCTGCGAGGCCTCGTCTCCCGGTCGAGTGAACGCGTAGATTTCCCTCCCCTGCCAAACGGCCACCTGGGTCACGATGTGGGCGGCCGCCCCGAAACCGTAGATCCCCAATCGCTTTCCTTTTCCCGCCAGCAGCAGCGAGCGATACCCGATCAGACCGGCGCAGAGCAGCGGCGCCGCCTCCCGCGCGGAATACAATTCGGCAATGGGAAGGCAGTAGCGCCGATCGGCCACCGTGTACTCCGCGTATCCGCCATCCCGGGTGTAGCCAGTGAAGAGCGCCCGGGAACAGAGGTTCTCGCGGTCCTGGCGGCAGAAGCCGCACTCGCCGCAAGTCCAGGCCAGCCAGGGGACTCCAACCCGGTCGCCGATCTTCAGCCCCTCGACTCCCTCCCCCAGGGCCTCGACCTTCCCCACGATCTCGTGCCCGGGAATCAGCGGCAGCTTCGGATCGTTCAAATCCCCCTCCACCACGTGCAGGTCCGTCCGGCAAACCGCGCAAGCTTAGATACGGATGCCGACTTGCCCAGGACCCGGCCGCGGACGAGGCACTTCGCTCCATTCCAGCGCTTGCTCGGCTCCTCGGAAGAGCATGGCTTTCATGGAGGCTATTTTAGGACGCTTGCCGCTTACTGCTTACTGCTTGCCGCTCGCTGCTCTGTGCGAGTCCCCACGGAAGACGGAGGACGGAAGACGGAGGACGCAAGCCATTCTGTCCATCATCCAACTGACACCTCAGCCAAATATGTCGTAATACGACCTATCGGAGAACGACTAAAGCGCCATGTTCAACCGAGAGCTCAAGAAAGGAAGCATCCAACTCCTGATCCTGGCCCTGCTCGAGAACCGCGAGCGGCACGGCTATGAATTGGGCAAGCTGATCGAGGCGCGCTCGGGAGGACGCCTCGTTTTCCGGCTGCACTCTCTCTATCCGACGCTTTGCAGGATGGAGGAAATGGGACTGCTCAAGAGCCGCTGGGTGGAAAAGCCGGGGACGCGTCGCCGGCGCTTCTACCGCCTGACCGCCGGCGGACGCCGGGCTCTCGAAAGAAAGCGCCAGAGGTGGACTCAGTACATGCAAGCCGTCAATCAGATTGTGGGACTCGACGATGCCTGATTGGAAGCGCCACGTGCGCGACAATTTGTCGCTCGACGGGCTCGACCCGGCCCGAGAAGCTTCCATTGTCGAAGATCTGGCCCAGCAGCTCGAGGACGCTTACCAGGATGCACTCGACGACGGATTGGCGCCCGAACAAGCAGCCGAATCGGTCAAGCGACACATCCCGGACTGGCAGGCGTTCGGGCGGACCTTGGAGAACTCGCAGGGCGCACATCAGCGGTCCGGCCTCGAAAAGCTCGAGCAAAGGGCGATGGAAAGGAACCGCCGAAACCGTTTCTCGCGTTGGAGCGGCGATCTTTGGCTGGACATCCTTTTCAGCTTCCGTCTGCTGCGCAAGAACCAAACCTCCACGATTCTCGTCATTCTTACCCTCGCGCTCGGTATCGGAGCCAACACCGCCATCTTCTCGGCGATCGAGGCGACCTTGCTGCGACCGCTGCCCTTTTTCGAGCCGGAGCGGCTGTTCCTGGTTTGGGAACACAACCGCAAGACCGGCAACATGCAGAACTATGCCAGCCCGGCAAACTTCCTCGATTGGCAAGACCGCAACAGCGTCTTCGAGCATCTCGCGGCGTTCAGCTACCGAAGCCCCATTCTGACGGGAAGGGGTCCGGCGCAACGCGTCTCGGGTGTCAGAGTGGTGGGTGACTTTTTCGCGGTCCTCAACACGACGCCTCTCCAGGGCCGGACGCTCACGGCAGCCGACGCCGAACAGGATCCGAATCAAGCCGTGATCAGCCATCAGTTCTGGCGGAGCACCCTCGGCGAAAACCCCGACGTCGTCGGTCAAACGCTGATCCTCGACGGCCAGCCCACGACTGTCGTCGGTGTCCTTCCGCCCAAGTCCGGCTTTCCGCCGGGCGCCGACCTTTGGGTTCCCCGGATCTACCGGCCGGACAGTCCCAGCATCCGAGGACGCCATCTGATCGGAGTGGGGCGACTCGGTGACGGGGTCACCCGCTCGCAGGCCCAGTCGCAGATGGACAGCGTCGCCAGTCGGCTGGAGGCGGAGCACCCGGAGTTCAACACCGACTTCGGCGTACATCTGATGCCCCTGCGCGACGCTTACTCCAGTTCGGCGCGGGGTACTCTCCTGCTCCTTCTCGGGGCCGTCGCCTTGGTGCTGCTCATCGCCTGTGCCAATGTCGCCAATCTTCTTCTCAGCCGGATGGCGGCGCGCAGCCGCGAACTGGCGATTCGTCGAGCGCTCGGAGCGAACCGCTCGAGACTGCTGAGACAGCTCTCCGTCGAGAGTTGGATGCTGGCCTTGCTCGGAGGCCTTCTGGGATTGCTGCTTGCGAGACCGGCGATCGGAGTCTTGGCGGTGCTGGTCCCGAACGGGATCCGGATCACTTTCGATCTGGGGATCGGCCCTTCCGTGCTGGCCTTCACCTTTGCGATCTCCGTTCTCGCCGGAGTGCTCTTCGGATTGGCCCCGGCCCTGCAGCTGTGGGCGCCCACCGCCGGCTCGGCCCTGGCGGGCGGGGGAAGGAGCGTCGCCCCCTCTCAAGGCGGCTTGCGCAGATTCCTGGTCGTCTCCGAGGTCGCAATGTCTCTGGTTCTGCTGGCCGCCGCGGGGCTGACCATCCAAAGCCTGAGTCTTTTGCAGAGAGTGGATCCGGGCTTCGATCCCAATGAGATCGTCACTTTCAGCCTCACCCTTCCCGAGGCGATCGCCGGAGAGGAATCCGAAAAGGCACCTCGGCAGAACGCCTTCTTCCAGCGGCTCATCGAGCGGATCTCGGCTCTGCCCGGGGTGGAGTCGGTCGGAGGAGTCAGCTTTCTGCCTGTCGCCGGCGGCATCGCCAGCACCTCGTTTCGGTTGCTGGACCGCGCCGCTCCCGCTCCCGGCTTGAGTCCCGTCGCCGACGTGCTGGTGGTGGCGGGAGATTATTTCCAAGCCATGAAGATCCCTCTCAAGCAGGGGCGGCTCTTCGGTCCGGAAGACAGTCCGGACGCGCCCCGCGCCGTCGTCATCAACGAGACCATGGTTCGCCGCCACTGGCCCGACGCCGATCCGCTGGGAAAGCAGATCGTCATCGATTGGGACCGGCCTGTGACGGGACAGATCGTCGGAGTCGTAGGCGACGTCCTTCACCGCGGCTTGGCCAGCGATCCGCGCCCCGCCACCTTTTGGGCGCAACCGCAGTTCACCTACGGGTTCATGAACCTTTTTGTCCGCGGAGGCCCCGAAGCCACCTTACGGCGGGCGCTGCCGCCTCTGGTGTCCGAGCTGGATCCCGATCTGCCGGTCCAGGAGTTGCGTTCGATGACCGAAGTGATGGGGGAATCGGTGGGCCGCCCACGCCAGACGCTGCGTCTGCTGGCGCTCTTCGCCGGGCTGGCGCTGGTCCTGGCGGCCGTCGGAGTCTACGGTGTCGCCTCCTATTGGGTGGGCTCGAGGACCAGGGAGATCGCCATTCGAATCGCCATCGGCGCCGAACCCGCCGACATCCTGAGGACGGTCCTGGGCCGAGGTCTGGTCCTGGCGGCCTGGGGCATCGCCATCGGGCTCGTCGCAGCCATCGGCCTGGCACAGGTCCTCGAACTCGGCCTCTACCAGGTCCCCCAGACCGATCCCCTGACCTACGTCATCGTCTCCGCCCTGCTCCTGGCCGCGGCGCTGACCGCCTGCCTGTTCCCCGCCCTGCGAGCCCGCCGAGTCGACCCGATCGAGGCGCTGAGGTACGAGTAGGACGTGGCGCAGGCATCCTTGCCCGCGTCTCCGATACCCGATGCCGAACGCGATCCCGATCCCGAGCGGAAAACCTGTTCTCTGGCGATCGCAAGGGGGTCACTCGGGATCGGGATCGGAATCGAAATCGACGTTTCTAAACATCCCCCCATGCTAAACTGAGCGCCGACCCGTCACGGTGGGGGTATAGCTCAGCTGGAAGAGCACCTGCTTTGCAAGCAGGGGGTCGTCGGTTCGAGTCCGATTACCTCCACCATTTGTTTGCGTTTTTCTCAGTAGTTTACGTGGCCTGCATCCTCACCAGCTTGCCAAAATCTGCTGATTTAGGGTGCTCGCAACCACTAAAAAATTGACTACAGTGGCCTCAGGACAGACACGCAACTCTTTCCGTTGGTGGCGCTTAGGATTGCCGACCCTCTGCCTTCAGGGCAGGTGCTCTTCTCGGTGGCCGACACGCTTTGGAGCCGCCAGGCAGGGTATAGAGCAGCTAAGCTCGGATCGACCAAACGGAATGACTCAGTGGCGTTTGCTTTGAGTCGGAACACCGCCGGTTAGTACCGGCGGCGGAGGATTGAATTCGATCGTGTACAGCGTTCCGCTCAACACCTTTAATTCGTAGGTTCCGTCGGCCTTCGTCATTGTCCCCGCCGAGTACGCGGTGCCCGGGGCACCGCTGATGCCGTCTGCGGCATGGGCACCGACAGTGACTCCGAGCAGAGGCACACCGTTTTGGTCCGTCACTGTTCCGGTCAGCATGACGACTGTGGGAAGCACGGGATACGGGAGATTCAAAACGCGATCGGAGTTAGCGTTCAGGACATTGGTTCCAGGGCTCGGGTTGCTCCAAAAGCCTGGTTCTTCCGTCCCCACTCCCGTCACAGGGATATTGGCGAAAATCGTATGGTCCCGGCCGGCGAGGATTGTGGGATCATAGCTGCCATCCGGGTTAACGATCGACAGACCGCCTCCCAGGGCCGGAAAGCACTGTCGCAAGAACCCTTCCTCGGGAAAACCGAGGTCCAAGGCCACGACAACCGAGTCTTCAGACATCGCTGGTGTTTGGGGCTGGGAAACGACCCCCGAAATCTTGACCGCCGCCGGGGTTGAGAAATCAACTCCGGTCAGATCGCTTCCAGCGACAGAGACCTGTCCGATGTCGTAGAGAAGCACTGACTGATCAACATCATCGACAAATCCGTCCTGGTCCGTGTCCTCGCCTGCTATGAAGGCAAGGCTGACTCCAAAATCGCCGCCATCGACAAGCCTCGTTCCGTAGTCGCCTCCCGGCCCGATCAATGCCACAGAAGCGGCGAGGCTGTTGCGATCGTCAAAGACTACAAAACCGGCGCTTGATTCAGGGATTCCTGGCAAGCCAGCCAAGTTTGTGATCGTGCCGCTGACGCTGTGAGTGGCGACTGCCGCCAAAACCACATTGCGAACCACGTTCTCCTGGACAGAGATGTTCTCTTCGATCTTCCCGAGAAATTGAAATCCTGCAGCCGTACAGAATCGCAAGTCATAGTTTCCGGTGGGAACGTTGACAGCGTAGCTTCCAAAAGGTGCCACCGCGCCCCGGAAGACTTGGCCGTCATCTCTCCTAATCGCCTGGACCGCGCCCGGAAAGAACCCGATAGGTGTATCGATTGTTCCACTGATTCGAAAACCGGCTGGCAGTTGCTGGTCGAGCGTGATATCCGCACTCAGGTCGACGTCGCTGATTGTGATGGGTAACGGCTCGGTCCCCTCCGGAGTGGGACCTGGGGGTCCGACATCAGCCACTCCCTCCTCGATGGGAAGCGTCGTCAAGGTGGTTTCGCTCTGGCGCAGAGTGAGTGCCGACAGTTCAAGGTCGGAAATCGCGGAAAACTGCCCCTGGCGTCCTTCCAAACCTAGTTCGGGCAGCAGCTGGCCGACGAAGCGCGCTCGCTGTCCGAATCCCTCCAAGGCGTCAAAGCTCCCCGCCGGTACGATCCGGTTGGCCGAAAACGGCGCGATTCTCAAACTCTGTGTAGCGAGCAGTGTTCCGTCCTGATTGATGAACTGGAAGCTTACGTTGGCCGAATCTTCATTGTTGTTGAACAAGGCTATACCCGTGTCAAAGGGGGGCGACAGGTCGGCTGGTATGGTGAGGTTGTGAAAGGCAGGTGCATCTCCGACCCCGGCCTCGGTGGTTGGCTGTCCGGGCAGATTGAGGGTGAAGATAGCGGAAACTCCAATCGGGATCTCCGCTACCACCCGGGCTGCACCCGCCACCGGATCGCCCATGCCATCGGTCTCGAAGAAAAGAGCTGATTGGGGGTCTATCGGCAAAGTGATCTCGCTGCCGCTCATTCCATTGGAGAGGATTAAGCTAAAGGGTTCACCCTCTTCGTCGGTGAAAGTTAAAGTGACTTCGCTTTGCGGGACTCCCGCAGGCGCAGGGTTGCCTAACCCGAAAAGTACGAATTGGGTTTTGATCGACTCTCCATTGGCAATCTGGGGGAGGACGAAACTGGTCTGTGTCGAGTCGCTGGGCACTACTGGGAGAGTTGTGAGGGGCGCCAACTCGCTCGGGTTTTGGCGAAGGGTGATAGCGGCGACTGGAGCATCGGACCGGACAAACATCCGGCCACGGAACTCGTCGAGAGTCGGAAAAAGCTGACCCTGGCCCGCAACGAAACTAGAAAGGTGTCCGTTCGGTTCGAGGGTAAAGCTCGTCTCGTCACTGATTCCCAGGGGCGCTGAATCACCGGCCGGGACGGTCGACCCCGAGATTGCGATTCGTATCTCGTTCTCGCTCCCCGACAGGTCCTGAATCGCAATACCTGTGTTGAATTCACCGGTTGTGTCGACAGCCAGAACGAATTCGGTGAGTGCAGGTGAAGCACCTACCCCGGCTTCGGTGAGCAGAGCTCCGAGCAACACCAAGGAAAAGACCGCGGAGACTCCAATCGGGTGATTGGACGTTACACGGGCCGCCCCGGCTTGATTCTCTCCTTGCCCGTCGGTGGTGAAGAACCGAGTCTCCCCCGGCTCGAGTGAAAAAGAATGCTCGCTGCCCTCACCCAAGCCGCCCAACGCAAGACGGAAAGCGGTGCCGTCGTCCTTGGTCAATGACAAAGTGATATCGGCGGTTTCTGATCCGTTGTTAAAGAAAACGAAAGTCGTTCGGATGAGCGTCCCGTTGGCGATCTGGGGCAGATTGGCGATAAAGCCCTGCGCCAACAGAGACGACCAGCATATCAACCCGATAATTAGCTGGAGGCAAATGACTTTCTTACCCATGACCTTCTTCCTCCATGACTCCTTCAAAAGGAGCCTGAATCGAGTTGCAGCTTGAACGAGAGCGGCTCAAATCAAGATGGCCACAGCCACCGCCAGGCCAACACGCCAATTGACGCAGAGGTAGAGAATTCCTCCCGATCGAGATTGTCCCCAAGATGTGTCTCGATCCATTTCACCGCCACAACCCCCGGCCAGTCTTGTGCGCTTGCAGCAATCCGGTCTCCATTCATCCACCGTAATTCCTAAGTGCCGGTTTTTTAGGAGCTTAGACGCCTCTCGGTCCAGCGGGTCGGTTGGGTGCTAGTGCACAACGAGCAGTCTTCTGTGCGTGATATCACACACCGAAGCAACCGGTTGGGCGGATTCGGTTGACTGGCTGGAGGGTTGTCGGCACCTGGTTCTGCGAGCGGGGAACATTGGCCAAGAATCGCCGTATGACGGGACAACTATCGGATCAGACACCGATGGGAATGGTAGGCTCGAGATTGAGTCACTGTAGGGCGGACTTGCTGGACTTAGATTTGCATCGATGTTCACCAAAAGGGGAGATTTGGGTTCCGACACCGCTGTGAGTTTGCCTGAGTAAGGGGCCGTCCCGATGCAGTCTCCAAACCGGCGAGCACTCTCGCTCACTCTAACCCCGGAAATTCAACTTGCGACGCCGGTCGTTATCGCGTGTTCGTCCGAGGACGCATTGCCGTGGTCAATTTGGCAGAAAGCGCAAGGCAGCGATTCGGGCTGCCAGAGAAATGGGAGCCAGGTCCCAAGGGGAGGTGTTTCATGAAAAGGCATTTTTGTTTGGTGCTTGCGTGGGTTGCATTGGTGGCGTCCTCGGCAGTCTGCTGGGGCCAGGGTACTCAAATCAAGACCGCACCGCAGGTAGTCGCCGGCACATTCGACCCTGTACAGTTCATCACAAAGCTGACTTTTCAGAATCGACTGACGACCGAATGCAATGCGGAAGTGCTGTTTCACAGAGGTCCCGGCCAAGACGTGGATGCGCAATTGCAGGTCAACGGCCAAAACACTGCTAACCCCTTCATGATCTCGGTGCCGGGGAATGGGACGTTTCAGGCGGAGGTCACGCTCGCCTCGGATGGTCTCTTCCAGGGCGCGGCCCGCATCACCGATGAGTGTGGTTCACTGACGATCACGGCAGGCTACGACATAGTGGATCCCGCTGGAGCGTCCTTGCAGACGACACCTTCCGGCGAAACCACGGAAGTCTTCAATTATCCTGTTGACTCGAGCAGGAGCTACACTGCCGGCAACGGATTTCTGAACTTTGCGCCCATTGACTACAGACCCGGCGAGAATTCTCCGGGAGTGGCAGTTGTCGCCGATCCCAACCGGTCGCTCGAAAACTCCGAGCTCTGCTTTGACGTCCTCGACTCCAGTGGGACGTCGATCACCCAAGGCACGTGCATGCCCTACGACGGGGCTCATACGACCATGAATCTGACGGAGGTATTCAACAACCTTCCGGCGGTTCAGGGACAATGGATGGCTTGGATCTCAAGTTTCGACCAATCCTACGTCAACTTTCTGTTCATCGACGTCGCCCTTCCCAATAATCAATTCCGTCAGACCCCCTATACCAGGCGCCAAGGCGCATGTCTGGAATCTCCGCCCCCCTTACCTTCCAATCCTTGCCTGAACAACTATCGCTTCTCTGTGAACATCCTGGCCTCCAACGGAACGGCGACGACTGCTCCGACCGCCTTTCGGATCGATGACACCTCCGCACTATTCCAGTTTCCGGGTCTGGGCTCCGACAACTTCGACATGACGGTTCAGGTCATCGACGGTTGCTCATTCAATGGGCACTATTGGGTCTTCGCATCGGGGGCGACAGATGTGGAATACACAATCGCCATAACCGACCAGGCAGGCGGCCATGCTCAAAAGGAATACTCCAATACCCTGGGGCAGGCGGCCCCGCCCGTCGTCGACACAACGGCGTTTGCCACTTGTCCGTAGGCTGGTTTCAACGGGCCGCGCCATGGCGACAGACTTCTCGCTGCTGGGGTTTGCCGTTTTCGGAATCACGGTAATGTAAGAAACACCAATCAGTGGAAGTTCTCGCCAGTAGTGAGGCGGAGTTCATGAGAGCTCCTGGAACCGACCGTCGGCGATGCCGGCATGTTTTCGAATAATGGGGCCAAAAGGGGCCACGCCGTCATTTTTGACCATTTGGACGATAGCCTTTGCTCTTTGATTTTGCCAGCCTGTTGGCAGATAACGGTTCCCCACAATGCCTAGCGGAGCTGGCAGGCAATGGGCACTTGTCCGTGTAGTCGCCCTTAATGGAAACTTGCCAGCTCGCCTGCTAGAACAACCAAAGGAAAGAAGGCTGGGATGGGGCAGACCAGCCACAACTTTGGGTCCTTCCCGTCTGCCCTAGGATGTAGTCGATTTTGTAGTAGGTCAAAGCCTCAACAGATTTCAACAGATTTCAACAGAAGGCGTTGAAAATAAAAGGCTTATATTTCGGGGGTTTACGCCATATTCTGGAATCTGCTTTGCAAGCAGGGGGTCGTCGGTTCGAGTCCGATTACCTCCATCTTTTGTTGCCCTTGTTCTCAGTAGTTTACGGGGTCTGCATCCTCGCCGGCCAGAGGTGCCGAAGACTGCTGATTTCAGGTATCCCCTACCACTACAATATCGACTACAGTGGCCTCAGGTTGATAACCTGCGGCGGCTGTGTTTGGCCGTTTGGTCGCAAAGAGCGAGTCGTGGAACAAAGAGGCAACAGCAATGACCCAGCAACACTCTGGTAAAGCCTATGGCGGAAGTCCGCCCGAGAATTACGAGCGATACTTTGTCCCGGCTATTGGTGCGCCCTTGGCCAATGGCCTTATCAAAATCGCCGCGCTTCGTCCGGGTGAGCGAGTCCTGGATGTGGCCTGTGGGACCGGTCTCCTGGCGCGGCTTGCTTCAGAAGCGGTCGGCGCCGCCGGGACCGTCGACGGATTGGACATCAATCCCGGTATGCTGGCGGTTGCGCGCTCGACAACACCGCCGGGTAGGGCGATCGAGTGGCTTGAGGCGAGTGCTGAGGCAGTGCCATTTCCGGAGGCGTCGTTCGACGCGGTGCTGTGCCAGATGGGCCTGCAATTCATGACCGACAAACACATTGCGCTGAGCGAGATGCGGCGTGTCCTGGCGTCCGGTGGCCGCCTGATTCTCAATGTGCCCGGGCCTACGCCAAAACTGTTCGTTATCATGGGGGAGGCGCTCTCGCGTCACATTGGTGCCGAAGCCGCAGGATTCGTGAACCAGGTGTTTTCCCTTCACGACACGGCGAAGATTCACAACCTCATTAAGGGCGCCGGCTTCCGTGATGTCTCGGTTCAGGCCGACACCAAATCGCTACGCCTTCCCCTACCGGAGGAGTTTCTCTGGGAGTATCTGCACAGCACCCCGCTGGCAGGAGCCGTGGCGCAGGTCAACGACGAACGTCGCGGTGCACTGGCGCGCGTCGTCGCGGCAAAATGGCAGGAGTTCGTGAAGGATGACGCCATGGTGCTTCAGGTACGCATAGTGGTAGCGACTGCCCGGAAATGAGCCGACCGAAAACCCCCGTGCATCCTGGCAAGGAAATGGGAAGATTCCGATGGAAGCAATCGATCAGGCTCAGTTCAATTTCAACCCGACGATCGGCTTGGCGGTCGTGGTTATGGTCGGCTTCTTGGTGTTCGCTGTGGCGCTGGACCTGACGTGGGAACAGTTCCGCAGAATCCTCAAGAAGCCAAAGGCGCCCGCCATCGGGCTGATTGCCCAGTACGTCATCCTACCCGCCGTCGCTTTCGGGATCGGCTTGTTGTGGGCCAGTACACCGAGCATCGCCCTAGGGCTTTTGCTTGTCACGTGTTGCCCCGCCGGGGCCTTGTCGAACTACCTGACGGGCGTGGCCAGGGGCAACGTCGCAACGTCAGTCAGCATGACGGCGATCTCCACACTCTTCAGCATCATACTCACCCCGCTTCTGTTCGGGTTCTGGGCCTCGATGAATCCCGAGACCGCGGCCATTCTCCAGCAAATCAACATTGACCCAACGAGGGTGGTCATGGTGCTTTTGATCATGTTGATCGTCCCAGTCACGGTCGGGATGTGCATTCGCGCCATGCGTCCGGT
>JBFGHF010000020.1:0-14955 GCA_041578355.1 Acidobacteriota bacterium | reverse complement strand
GAAATCGACACGGCCGGAAGCACTGCTGAGCTGCAAGAGACGCTCCAGCGTCGGTTGTTCGTAACGGTCGGCGACGGCCACCACCACTGCACCGCTGGGGTGTATTTCGACACGAGAAGAAAGCGCGCGAGCCAGCGACAGTGGGTTGGAGCTAAAAATCGCAATGTACCGTGACATGGCCGTGCTTCTTCCCTCTGAGCAGACGCGCCTGGCTGGAAATGCCCCGCAGCAAACGGGTGTGGGGAGGGGAAGCGGACGGACCGAGCGGACCTTGGAGGGGAGCAAGGCGCCAGCGGACTCGGCTGCGCTCCAGCCCCAGGACCAGCGTGGCGGCACTTCCAGTGCTCGCCCGGCGCGTCAACACAAGCAAGGCCACTGGTTTTCCCCGGACCAGTTGCCTGAGCCGGAACCATTGGCTGTAAGGAACCCGCTCGGCCCGCCGGTCGACAGGGCGTGACACTGCGTCCCAATCCAACACCAGCAGACCAAACCCCTCCGACCGCGCCAGGATGTCGGCCGCTTTGAGGGCCCTGGCATGTCTTTGATCGTCAGGAGGGGCGTTGCAACGGACCCAAAGCAGCCTCTCCAACAGAACCCCGTTGCGGCGGGCGGATGCGGGGTCCAGAGAATCGTAAGTATCTATGTAGGCCACTCGGTCGTCCCTGCGGGTGGCTTCGGCCAACAGGGAAAGAGTCAAGCCGGTCCTGCCGCTCGATTCTTCGCCCGTCACCTCTGAAATCGCTCCTCGGGGGAATCCTCCCCCGAGAAGCTTGTCGAGCCGGGGAAGACCGCTGGGGAACCGGTCCTCTTTTCCGATGCCAGGCGAAGCCAGAGAAGATCCGGGGAATGAATATCGCGAACGAAGAATGGAGGAGCGGGGCATAATTTCACCTTTTGTTCACCTATACTAGCCCCACCCCTCTCGGCTGTCAACGGAGAACTTCATTGATACAATCCCAACCCGATGGACGACACGAAGCCCCGGCTGAGCCTCAAATCGAAGCTGCTCTTTCTGGTTGTGCTCATCGTCTCGGTCGTCATCCCCGTCCAGTTCTGGTACGGGGTGTGGTTCGGCCGGCAGCTCGACGATCAGGAACTGCGGGGCTATCTCGGGGATTTTCATTCTCCCCGACGGATTCAGCACGCCCTCACTCAAATCGCCGAGCAACTCGAGAAGGGAGACGGCTCCGGGGTTCGGCGCTGGTATCCGCAGCTCGGGGCGCTGTCCGACCACCCCCTACCTCAGGTGCGCGTCCAACTGGCTTGGGTTATGGGGCTGGACCCTGAATCGGAAGTCTTCCACGATACCCTTCGTAGATTGGCCGCCGACTCCGACCCGCTGGTGCACCGAAACGCGGCTTTGTCGTTGGTCCGCTTCGACGATACGGCCGCCCTGCCGGTGATTCGCCGAATGCTGCAGCCGGTGCCGGTGGCCGCGCCGGGCTCGGGAACTCTCGATTTCTCCGAGCAGGAAGGCTCCGCCATTTCGGGCCAGATGGAGTTCGCCGTGATCCGCTCTCCGGACGGGAGCGAACTCTCGGTTCGTGCCCCCGTCGAAGGCTGGCTGCGACCCCTTCATCCCAGCGGTTTCTCCGTGCAACCCGGTCAGGAAATCGCCCTCCTCGAACCGTCGCCGCTGCATGCCTGGGAGGCGCTCAGAGCCCTTTATCTGATGGGGGAGCCCGAGGATCTGGCGCTGGTCGAGCCTTACCTGACCAACACGCGCTACGACGAGCAGATTCGGAGACAAGCGGAGCTGACGGCTCAGGCGATCGTGACGAGAACCAAGCCCGAGAAAACGAACTGAACGAACGCGGCACTTCGCCGGGCAGCGCCGATTTCGGAACGAAGGACTGTCGATGTGCGCAATCGATGTTCGAGGTTCGATGTGTTGGGTTAGTAGGGCAGGGGACCCCACTCGGCTTCCACCTGGGAGAGGTCGACCATGTCGATGGCGTCCCAAGGACAGCCATCGAGAAAAGCGCCTTCGGGGCCCTTGCTCGTGCACAGCTTGCAGCCGATGCAAAGCAGCGGGTCGACCTCGATGCGCCCGAACGGCGGGTTGTTCTGATCCGTGACCCACACCATGCAGTTCTCCACCGGGCAGTAATCCACGCAGGCCGGGGAGCCCGCGCACCCTGTGCAGGCGGAATTGATGACGGCCACAATACGCGGTTTTCGCTTGCGCCGCGTATCCTGCTTGACGGTGGTTGGGTCTTTGAGCGGATCGACTGGCATCCGATTATCCTTTCACGTTCGCCACGCTGAATTCAACGACGGGGAGGACCCTCAAGAAGCCGGCTCCGTTTCTTCGGCCGACTCCCCTTCCGATTCGTCGGCTGGCTCCCCCTCCACATCCTCTGCGGCCGCGGCAGACTCGGAGGAAGCGGCCTTGGGTTTCTTGCGGGGAGGCCGCTTGGGCTTGGGCGGCGGAGGCAATTCCTCGCCCGACTTGAAGGAGGAAACTTCCAGCTCCGCGTAGGCCTTTTTGACCAAGGCCTCGACGGCGCCACGGTCGGACTCTTCCCCGTACTCCGGATTCTCGCCGAAAAGAGTCGCGGTTTCGTAGTAGGGATTGAGGGTCAGGGTCCCTCCCCCCTCGACCATCAGTTCGCCCGTAGCTGGATCGAAACCGGCTTTTTCGAGTTCGTCCAGGGTCCAGTTGACGATCCGCTGAGTCAACTGACTGTCGTAGGGCAAGTAGTTGAGACCCCGTACCAGAGTTCGCTCTTGACCACCCGAAGTCAACTGAAACACAAGATAACGAAAGGTGACACCCTGTTCGTCGGTCCGAAACGCGGGCAACTGCGCCAGCTCCATCGTCACTCCAAGCATTTAGATTACCAAGAGGGTCAGAGAGATTCCCAGGGTGATCAGCAACAGCCCGAGCTTGTATGCCCAGTCGGCCAGCGAACTCGCTTCCCCCGGAAAGAGGAACCCGAAGAGCGTCAACAAAACCAGTCCTGCCGCCGACAAGCACAGCGCCAACCAGATCAGCACGATTCATCCCTCCCGAGCCGCTCACTCCTCCAAAAACCCCGGCGCGCTTTTCGCGCCGCTTTGCCGGATGCAAAGACGGCTATTCTAACCAGCGAGCTTTCTGCTGACAAGCAGGCGCGAGAGAGGCCGGCAAGGGAGTCGGCCTACGCGCTACAATAAGTCGGCTGCAGCGAATCCGTCGGCTGGCAATATGAATTTTCAACATCCTCATCTTGTGCTCGGAGTGCTCTTCCTGTCGGTCTGGCTGTCGGCTTCACCGCAGTTCGTCGATGCGCCGCCCATCGAACTGGAGGCGGTGCTGCAGGGACCGCCCGATCTGAGCTTGGCCAGCCTCGACGGCAAGGCCTTGGTACTGGACTTCTGGGCGACTTGGTGCTCTCCTTGCTTGGCCTCGATCCCTCACCTCAACCGACTCCAGGCCACCCTGGACGGGGAACCGATTCGCTTCTTGTCAGTCAGCGACGAACCGCGCGAGTTGGTGGAGCGCTTTCTCAAGCAGCGCCCAATCGCTGGCTGGGTGGGCCTGGACTTCGACCGTTCCATGTTTCGCGATTATCGAGTCGACGGCCTGCCGCACACCATCCTGATCGACCGCGCCGGCAAAATTCGATTGGCAACCCATCCTCTGGCTCTCAACGAGAAGTCCTTGCGGGACTTGATCGCAGGCGTGCAACCCGACGTACCCGACCTCGAGAAGATTCTCACCCAGACGCGTCCGCCGCGGGAAACCACCATCGAGCCCTCCACGGTAGGCCGCATCGGGATGCAGATCCAACCCGGATGGCGCTCGATTTCGGGAGCAGGGGTTGAGGTTCTGATTTCACTGGCTTACAACGCTCATCCGCTCTGGATTCGCTATGAGGGAGATTTGCCGGAAGGGACCTATGATGCGGTCGTCGTCAACGACGAAGATGGAGAGTGGATGGATGTTTTGGCCCAAGCCCTAGGCGACACTTTCGATCTCTCCTTCGAGCGGATCACGGAAGAACGCCAAGTCTGGGTCTTGAGGAAGGGGCCGGGTTGGGAGTCGAAGCTGCAGCGCGCGGAGTCGGCCCGATCGCCTGCCCTCTCGAAGAAGGGGCGCCTCGCCGCGCTTGAATCGCTTTCTTTTTCCCGCAACATCGCGACGCTGCTCGACACGGTGGTGGTCGACGAGAGCGGCCTCGAGGGCCTCTGGAAGCTGGAGGTCGACTACGACCCCGACCGCCCCGAGAGCATCGGGGCGGCGCTCGCCGAACAACTCGGACTCCGCCTGGACCTCGAAAAGCGCCCGGTCGAATTCCTTCGGGTCTCGAGACGGTAGCTGGTAGAGTCCCGTTGTTGACAACGGGCGCAGATCGGCGTGGCGGCTCTTCTAAACTCAGACCGGCCAAGTATCTGAAGGGGGCGAGCGATCCTCCCGCACCTGCCGACCGGGTCCGCCAGATTCATGGCAGCGCCGAGAGGGGCTCCGCGCTCTCAAAGGCCCGAAAGCACGCTCCGGTCTTTCTACTACAGACTTAGTAGATCACACCCCGGACTCCGGCCAGAAAGGCTTCCATTTTTCCTCCGGGGACGGGGGTGTCGCCAGGCTCACCACGATCAGAGAGAGAAGCGACGCCAGCCCGGCCGGGTAGATGATGTAATCGTAGCGAAGCGGAAGATCGAAAAATCCCAGCGGTATCGCCGCCACCCCGAATCGGGCCATTGCTGCGAATATTATCGTGGCGACGATCCCGGCGGCTATCGAGACCATGCCTCCCAGAGGAGTCACGCGCTTCCAGAGGAACGCGGCCAACAGGGCCGGGGTGACGGCTGCGCCCACCATGGTATAGGCGTAGAGCGCCATGTCGAGAATGCTTTCGAAGCCCGCCGTTACCACGAAGGCCGCCAAGGCGAGCACTACGATCGTGACTCGCTGGAATCGAATGACGTCTCTTTGCGAAGCCTCGGGCCGCAAGAAGCGCTGGTAAATATCGCGGGTCAAATTGGTCGAAGGGATCATCAGGAAGGTGTTCGCGGTGGAGAAAATGATGGCCGCCGCACCGATCAAGAGCAGGATGCCGGCGAATGCCGGGAGGTCCACTGCGGCAAGGTTGAGGATGATGGTCTCGGTCATCGCCGGGTCCAGGCCGCCGTCCGCTGTTCGAAAGCTCGAATCGGCCCAGTAGATGCCGGCTCCGAAGACAGCCAGCGAGACCAGCACGGTTTCCACCAGAATGACACCCAGGATCATGCCCACGACGGCTCGGCGGGCGGTTTGCCCGTCTTTGGCCGACATGAATTTCTGATAAATCGAACTTTCGCCGAGGAGCAAGAGGAAGGTCGGCAGGAAAAGCCCCAAGGATGCCGCAAGGCCCGCGGCGCCGACAAAGCTGAAGTGGGTCTCGGGCAGGGTGGTGGTGATGTTCGTCCAGCCTCCGGCGGCACTGAGGGCCAAAGGGGCGGCGATCACAACCCCTGCGGTGATCAGCAGGCCGTTGATCAGGTCGAGCGCCACGATCGAGTTCATCCCCGCCATGATCGTGAAGAACACGACCAGGGCGCAGATGATGGCTTGGCCCACGGTGGGATCGATTCCGGTGACGATGTTGAGCAACCGACCGCCCCCGATGAACTGATAGCTGGCGATGGTCAGATAAGCGATGACGATGGCGATGGTGCCCAGGACTCGCGCAACGGCGTTGTAGCGAATCTCCAGAATGTCGGGAACCGTATATTGGGCGATTCGCCGAACTCGGGGGGCGAGCAAGTAGACGATCAGCAAGCCCAGCCAGGCTCCGGCACTGATCCAAAGCGCCGAGAATCCCTCGCGGAAGGCCCTGCCCGCACCTCCAAAGAGGCTGCCCGAGCCGATCCAGGTGCAGACCAGGGTGCCCACCAGAAACGTCGCCGTGACCCCGCGACCCGCCACCATGAAGTCGTCTTGCGTCTTGATGGTCCGAGCCCGGGAAGCACTGATGTAGATCATGAACCCCACGTAGAGCACAATCGCGACGATGTAAATGTTCACGCGCCCTCCTCTGCACTCGGCACCAGTTTGACGGATTGGCGTCCCACTCCGAAGTTGCGAGTCTCGGCTTGCGACGCTGTGATCCGGATATCGAGCACCTCGTAGTCGACCTGCACCAGCGGCAGGGTGAATCGCCCCGAGAAGACGCTGGTCCGGCCGGCATAGGCCAACTCCAGCTCTTCGAACTGCTCTCCGTTGTGAAACAACTCGGCCCGAACTTCGATCTTGTCTGCGTCCCAGAGCCCGCCGGGCTCGATGGGGCATCCTCAGAGAAGGCGCACCCCGGCCTCGATCTCCACGGCCTGGCGGGAACCGAGCACGTCGACGCTGGCGGGGATGATCACGTCCACGATGAAGCCGTGCAGGGTCAGCACCAATCCCTCGCCGTCGAGATGGCGGCCGGGGAGCAGCCAGGTGCTCTTGCCCGCCAGTTGCAGTGCGTCTGGATAGGCGAGTGGGCCTTCGGCGACGATCTCCACGGGGGTGGGCTCAGCCAAGTCCAACGTTGCTTCAAAGCAGGCGGCGCCGGGAGTGTCGAAAACGGTGGCGCCGCGGGTGCGCGGTGTTTTCATGATCGACTCGGTGTCGCCGGAACCTCCCAGCTGCAGGCCTTCGGCCAGAACTTCCCCGCTGTCTCGCTCGCGAACCGAGATCCTGCAGCCGCCCACCAGCGAGCCGATGATCTTGGCGTCACAGGAAACCGCTCTCACCACGACTCGTGTGGACTGAGCTCGCATGGGCTGAGAGCTTAGCAAAAAAGCTCGGGACAACTAAACCGTCGCTGCAATCGTGAAGCGTGTTTCGCGTTTCCCCGGTATTCCGGGTCTGGTTTTTAAGCAGCGAGGAGCGAGACCGAGAGCGCGAGTGGGAGCATGCACCCTGGGAGCTTGCGATGCTCATTTGAGGCTGATTCGGAAAATGCTGGGCCGTTGGATGCCTTTCGGATGGGCTTGTCCACGCGATCCGCCTGTCCCTGTCCCTCTCGCTCTCGGTCTGATTTGGCCATCTCGCAGAAGCGATCGCTTGCGCACAACGCCTCGGTGAGGTTCCGGCGAGAACGGGCACAGCCGGAGTTGATTTTCGTTCTCACGAACGAAGCTCCGGCGGGCTAGCCGCGCGAGGGACTCGCAGCCACCCAGTGTGCGGGGGCACACTGCTCTAGATCGCCGGGGCGTCCCCGGACGCTCTCCGGCAGTTCCAGCCCGATCTGCAGGTCGCGCCTTGACGGGTCCGGCTCTGGAGCCGCCTCGAGCAAGAGGCGGGTGTAGGGGTGGCGCGCCTGGCTAAAGAGTTTTTGCGCAGGAGCCAGTTCGACCAGGCGGCCGCGGTACATGACCGCCACTCGGTCACAGAGCATCCTGACCACGGCCAGGCCGTGGGAGATGAACAACAGGCTGATGCCGAGGCGGCGTCTCAGGTCGGCCAGCAGAGCGATGATCTGCCCCTGAATCGATACGTCGAGCGCGGATACGGGTTCGTCCGCGATCAGGAGCCGGGGACGGCAGGCCAGGGCCCGGGCGATTGCGATTCTCTGCCGCTGTCCACCGGAAAACTCGCGCGGCAGACGATCGGCCGACTCTCTCTCCAACCCCACCGCTTCGAGCAGTTCGGCCACCCTGCGGCGGCGTTCCGAGAGTTTTCCCATTCGATGAATCGCGAGGGGCTCGGCCACGATCTGGGAAACCGTCATCCGCGGGTTCAGGGAAGTGTAGGGATCCTGAAAGACGGCCTGCATGTGCCGCCGTTGGCGGCGTAGCTCGCGGCCCCGAACTGCCAGCCAGTCGTTGCCCAGGAACTCGATCTTCCCGGTGTCCGGTTTCTCCAGGCGCAAAAGGCACCGCGCCAGGGTGGTCTTGCCGCAACCGGATTCGCCCACCAGGCCCAACGCCTCACCCTCGATCAGGTCCAAAGAGAGATCGTCGAGCGCTTTGTGCGGCGCCACTCCGTCCGGAGCTCCCCTGGGGCGGCGATAGCTCTTGGTGAGTCCTCGAACCTGCAGAATCGGAGCCCCGGCGCCATTCACGCTGCAGGACCTCTCTTCAGGCAACGTACAAACCGTCCCGATCCGATTCGGGTGGCGGGAGGGGCGGTTTCGGTGCAGAACGGATCCGACTCGGGACAGCGCGGATGAAAAGCGCATCCGGAAGGCAGATTTGCCAGGTCGGGCGCGGATCCCGGCAGGAATCCCGGGGACGCACCCCGATCTCGTCCACTCAGCCGCGGGACGGTCTGCAGGAGAAGCTGAGTGTAGGGGTGGGAGGGGCTCTGAAACACATCCGCCGCCGCACCCTCCTCGATGATCCGGCCAGCGTACATGACGGCAACCCGGTCGGCAAGCTGGGCGATCACTCCCCAGTCGTGCGAAATGATCAGCATGGAGAGGCCGCGCTTGCGTTGGATACGCTTCAGCAGTTCGATGATCTGGGCCTGGACGCTCACGTCCAGGGCGCTGGTGGGTTCGTCCCCGATCAGCAGGCGAGGTTCGCAGGCCAGCGCCATGGCGATCAAGGCCCGCTGCCTCATCCCGCCCGAGAGCTGAAAAGGATAGGCCCACATGCAGGCTTCCGGGTCCGCGATACCCACCTCTCCGAGCAGGCGTCGGCCTCGCTCCCAGCCTTGGTGGCGGCTCAACCCGAGGTGCACGATGGGCCCCTCGGCCATCTGGCTGCCGATTCTCATGAGCGGATTGAGCGCCACGCCGGGCTCCTGGAAGACGAATCCGATTCCGCGGCCTCGAATCTCACGCAGGCGCGGCTCCGGCAAATCCATCAGTTCGTCACCCTGGAAGCGAATGCTTCCTTGGGCGACGCTGCCGGGAGAAGGCACCAGCCGCAGAAGGGCCAAGGCGGCGCTCGATTTGCCTGAGCCGGATTCGCCCACCAAACCCAAGGTCTCCCCTTTCGCAAGGCGCAGCGAGACCCGATCGACGGCTATCACCGGCCCTCGAGGCGTGGGAAAAACCACGCTCAGGTTTTCGACTTCCAGCAATGGGCGCTCTTGGCTAGGCGTGAGCACTTTGGTCCGGGTCCCAGGGAAGGTTGAACGGAAACAAAAACGCCGGAGTGGTTTCCGGGTCGCCCGCTCTTCCACTCGATCAAAAAACAACCGACTCGCGATACTCTCCCAGAACGTCCCGCAGCGCGTCCGCGATCTCGCCGACCGTTGCTTCGGCCTCGACTGCCGACAGAATGGGAGGCATGAGGTTGGTTTCCTCCCCGGCTGCCTTCCGTACCGCATCGATGGCGCGGTGATGGGCCTCCGATTTCCTCTCCGTCCTCAGCCGTCGCAGCCGCTCGACTTGACGCGCCTCCACTGCGGGATCGATTCGCAGGATTTCGATCGGCTCCTGCTCGTCGCTGGAAAACTGGTTGACGCCTACCAGGACCTCTTCGCCCGTCTCGAAGGCCTTCTGGTGTTCGAAAGCGGCGTTTTGAATCTCGGATTGGATGAAGCCGTTTTCGATCGCGCGCAGCGTGCCGCCCATGGCATCGACCTTCTTCAGGTACTCTTGGGCTTCTTCTTCGATGCCGTCGGTCAGCTTTTCGACGAACCAGCTACCACCCACCGGGTCCGCCACGTCGGGCACCCCCGTCTCGTGAGCCAGGATCTGCTGGGTGCGCAACGCCAACCTTGCCGCCTCGCGGCTGGGGAGGGCGAGTGCCTCGTCGCGGGCGTTGGTGTGCAGGGACTGAGCGCCGCCCAGGATTGCCGCCAAAGCCTGATACGCCACCCGCACCACATTGTTCTCCGGCTGCTGCGCGGTCAAGGTGCTGCCCGCGGTCTGGGCGTGAAAGCGCAGCGCCCACGCCTTGGGGTTGCGGGCTTGGAACTTCTCGCGCATCAGTCGAGCCCACACCCGGCGGGCTGCCCGGAACTTGGCGACTTCCTCGAAGAGATGGTTGTGGGCGTTGAAGAAAAAGGAGAGGCGCGGCGCGAACTCGTCCACCTGCAGACCCGCCTCGCGGGCCGCTTCGACGTAGGCAACCCCGTTTGCCAGGGTGAAAGCCACCTCCTGCGCGGCTGTCGAGCCCGCCTCGCGGATGTGGTAGCCGCTGATCGAGATGGGATTCCAACGGGGGACTTCCCTGCTGCAAAAGCCGATCAGGTCGGTGACGATGCGCATCGAGGCCCGAGGAGGGAAGATGTAGGTCCCGCGGGCCACATACTCTTTGAGAATATCGTTCTGGACCGTTCCCCGCAGTTCATTCCAGGGCGCTTTCTGGCGCCGCGCCACGCTCAGGTAGAGCGCCATCAGAATCGAAGCCGTGGCGTTGATGGTCATCGACGTCG
This sequence comes from Acidobacteriota bacterium, assembly GCA_041578355.1. Classification (GTDB taxonomy): domain Bacteria; phylum Acidobacteriota; class UBA6911; order RPQK01; family JANQFM01; genus JBFGHF01. The sequence goes on along the minus strand of JBFGHF010000020.1, from coordinate 4,673 downwards.
AGACCTCGGCCAATCCGATGCCTTCGAAAAGCCGTTGCATGTCACTCAGGCTGTCGACCGCCACTCCCACCCGACCCACTTCGCCTCGGGCGAGCGGGTGATCGGAATCGAGTCCGATTTGAGTGGGCAGGTCGAAGGCCACCGAGAGGCCGGTGATTCCCTGTGAGAGAAGGTAGCGATAGCGCCGATTGGATTCGCTGGCGTCGGCGAATCCGGCGTACTGGCGCATTGTCCACAAACGGCGCCGATACATTTCCGGGTAGACGCCCCGGGTAAAGGGATATTGGCCCGGATCGCCCAGCTTTTCGCCGTAATCCAGAGGTTCGCAATCGCCCGGCCGGTAGACGATCCGGTGCTTTCGGGCGGTTCGTCGAGAGGGCTTTTCGGGGCGGGTTGTTTGCACTTTACTTGGGTTTGAAATCTGTTATCATTGAACCCGGTCGCGGAAGAAACAGTTGAATCAGCCGGATCTTAGCAAGGCCGAGCAAAGACTTCAAATGCTCGACGAGGACCTGAAGAAACATAAGAAGGACTTGGAAGGAGCGATCAACGAAGCGCTCACCGAGTCGGCCGAGATCGCCGGTGCGATCCAGAAAATTCGACAACACGGCTACGACGTGTTTCTGATCATCGAGGCGACAATCGGGTTCAACAAGCGGGAGCCCGGCTCGATCCCCCAGGGCCAGCTTCCCGCCGTGCGCCTCGAGCTGACCACCCAGGACGAGAGGTTCCTCCGCTCCCTCAAGATCAGCCCCGAGTAACTACTATACGTGTAGTAGAGAGACCTGCTAGCGCCGGGGAGAGGTCGTCAAAACTCAGACTTGATTGGCTTGTGAGCCTTGTGTCGACCAAGGGACGGTAGCAGCGCGGCTATTTCCGCGATCCTGCTCGGCTGCCCGTGAGGCTCCAAGAACTTCGTATCTGACAACATCGCGCATCGCATCACGTCGACGCTCGCCTGCCGCCGCAACACCGATCGTCGAGCGAGCGAAGGACGGAGTGTCGATGTTTGATGTCCGATGTGTGGAATGGTTCAGGCCCCGGAAGCTCGGGCTGCGACATGAAGCGCCGGAGGGATGAGGGGCTTGGGACAAGCAGCCTTCGATATAATATCGCCCGTGTTTGAAACGGAATACGACGTGGTGATCATCGGCGGCGGCCATGCTGGCTGTGAGGCGGCCGCTGCCGCGGCTCGGGTCGGCGCTCGCACGGCGCTGATTACGATCAGCGCCGGCATGATCGCGCAGATGTCCTGCAATCCCTCCATCGGTGGCATCGCCAAGGGCCACCTGGTGCGAGAGATCGACGCACTGGGGGGCCTGATGGGTTGCACCGCCGACGCCTCCGGCATCCAGTTCCGGCTCCTCAACCGGCGCCGCGGACCCGCCGTGCGCGCCCCCCGGGCGCAATGCGACAAGCAGGCCTACCGACGGAACATGCAAGCGGCCCTGGCCGCCATCCCCGGCCTGGAGATCCTCGAGGCCGAGGTGGCGGACATCCTGCGCCGGGGCGGTCGCGTGAGGGGAGTCGAGACGGCCGATGGACGCCGACTTGGCGCGAGGGCCGTAGTGCTCACCACCGGCACCTTTCTCAACGGGGTATGCCATGTCGGCGGGCGCAAGTTCGCGGCCGGGCGTTCCGGCGAACGGGCCTCCGTCCGCCTGGCCGAATCGGTCCGCTCACTGGGATTCCGGATGGGCCGACTCAAGACCGGCACTCCGCCCCGGGTCAGCGGGGCGACAGTCGATTTCTCCAGGTTGGAATCGCAGTACGGTGACGATCCGCCGACGCTCTTCTCGTTCTTCAATCGGGAACCGGCGCTGCCCCAACGCTGCTGCTGGATCACCTACACCAACCCGACGGTTCACCGCATTCTGGAGGACAACTTGTCGCGGAGTCCTCTTTACGGCGGCGAAATCGTCGGAATCGGCCCGCGCTACTGCCCCTCCATCGAAGACAAGGTCGTCAAGTTCAAGGAACGCGCCACGCACCAGCTGTTTCTCGAACCCGAGACGCTCGACGGGGAGACCATCTATATCAACGGGCTCTCCACCTGCATGCCCACCGACGTCCAAAAGGAGATGCTGGAGAAGATCCCCGGTTTGGAGGAGGCTCGCGTGCTTCGTCCGGGCTATGCCGTCGAGTACGACTTCGTCCAGCCCTCGCAACTGCGGCCGACGCTGGAGACGAGGGCGTTGCGAGGCCTCTACCACGCCGGGCAAATCAACGGCACCACGGGCTACGAAGAAGCCGCGGCCCAAGGCCTGATGGCCGGGATCAACGCGGCTTTGGCCGTCCAGGGTAGCGAGCCGTTCGTGCTGGGCCGCAACGAGGGCTACATCGGTATTCTCATCGACGACCTGGTGACGCGCGGCGTCGACGAGCCTTACCGCATGTTCACCTCTCGCGCCGAACACCGCTTGCTGCTGCGAATCGACAACGCCGACCGGCGCTTGGCGCCCCACGGGCGCCGCTTCGGCCTCGTTTCCCCGGAGCGCTTCCGGCGATTCGAAGAGAAGTGGGAACGGATCGACCGAGCTCTCGACTATCTGCGCACGCGGCGGGTCGACCGGCGGGCGCAAGACCTGCTGGGCTGCGAATCGATTCCGGCGGGCCAGCCTCTCGAGCAGCTTGTCAAACGCACCGACTGGGACCTCTCCCGCCTTTCTCCTTTGCTCGACCGGGAGGGGCTGCGACTGGAAGAGGAGGAGTCCGTGGTGGTCGGCACGCAGATCAAATATCAGGGCTACATCGACCAACAGCAGCGCGATGTCGAGCGGCTCGGCGCGCTGGAGGCGCGGCTCATCCCGCCCGACACGGATTATGGTCGGATCGCCGGGCTCTCCAACGAGATGGTGGAGCGGTTCAGCAGGGTCCAGCCTCGGTCGCTGGGACAGGCCGCCCGGATTCCCGGGGTCACACCGGCGGCGGTGTCGGTTCTCAACATTCACCTCGAGCTGCGGCAGCGGGGACGCCTCCCGGCCTCCCCATGACAGCTTCAGCCCGGGTGGATTTGCTCGCCGGTCTGGAACTTCTCTTCGGCCTGCCCCTCGATGCCTCGCGGCGGCGGCGCGTCGAGGCCTACCTCGACCTGCTGGTCCGCTGGAACGCCCGCATCGATCTGACCGCACCGATGAGCCCCGATCGGCTCTTGGCGGACCACCTCTTCGAGGCTTTTTGGGCGGCCGGGCTCCTGCGGGGAGGGGAGTCGCTGGCCGACCTGGGAAGTGGCGCCGGCCTTCCCGGCCTCGCCCTGCAGATCTACCGGCCCCAACTCAAAACAACGCTGATCGAAGCGCGCCACAAGAGGGCGGTTTTCTTGAAGGAGGTTTGTCGTGAACTGTGCCTCGACGCTGTCGTTTTCGCGGGTCGCGGCGAGGACTTTCCCGCCTGGACCGAAGTCGATTTCGTGTCGATCCGCGCTCTGAAGCCTTCGCTGCCGCTCCTCGAGCGACTTGCAAAGGCGCAATGTACGCTGCTTTGGTTTCACGGAGGGGAATCGCCGGGTCCGACGGGCCCGTTCCGGATTCTGCTCCAGCGGCGCACGCCGGGCACCCACGATCGGCGGGTCAGCTTGCTGGCCGCGGCGGACCCGATGAGGACGCCCCGGACTCCGACTCCGTCACCTTGACAGGTTGGTTGTTTCACGTGAAAATGTGCCCGTGGAAACGTTTTCACGTGAAACCCCTCCGCTCGACCCCTGGTTCGTCACCGGCTTCGCCGATGCAGCGGGGTCCTTCACCTTCTCCCGGTCGAGCGGGTCGATCGCGATCTACTTCGCCTTGAAGGTCGATTCCGCCGACGAGCCCGTCCTCCTTCGCATCCGCGCGTTCTTCGGTGGGGCCGGAACGATCTACCCCGTCAGGCGCCGTCCCTCCCCAACCGGCGCTGAGAACCTCAAGCGCGCCATTTATTACCGAGTCTCCAAGCTTGCCGACCTGGAACGAGTCGTGGCCCACTTCCGCTCTTATCCCCTGCAGGGAAACAAGCGCGTCGCCTACGATATCTGGAGCCGCATCTTCGAGCTCAAAAAGCGAACTTTTCGGCGGCCCGACCTGGAACAACTCGAAGCGCTCGTTCGGGAACTTTCGGCCGCTTCGCCCCGGGCCAGGTCGGGGAAAGGCCGACCCGCCACATGACTCCGGGGCGCCCGCCCCGATGTGGTATTCTGAGTCGCTCATGCCCCGTGTCATCGCGATCGCCAACCAGAAGGGAGGCGTAGGCAAAACCACAACTGCAATCAACCTCGCCGCCTCGCTGGCGGCGGCGGACCTGCGCGTCCTGCTCGTCGACCTCGACCCCCAGGGCAATTCCACTTCGGGGCTCGGAGTCGACAAGAATTCCCTCGATTCGTCGGTCTACGATTTACTGCTCGGAAAACACTCCGCCCAGGTCGTCCGAATGAGCACCGGGGTCTCCGGTCTCGACCTGCTCCCCGCCAATCGAGACCTGATCGGGGCCACCGTCGAGCTGCTGGAAGTCGAAGGCAGGGAGCGCCGCTTACGCCAGGCGCTGGCTCCCCTGGCGGGGCAATACCCCTTCGTTCTCATCGATTGTCCGCCCTCGCTCGGCATCCTGACCATCAACGCCCTGGTCGCCGCCGACTCCCTTCTGATTCCCATCCAATGCGAATACTTCGCTCTCGAAGGACTGTCCGAGCTCCTCGGGACCTT
>JBFGHF010000019.1:0-15054 GCA_041578355.1 Acidobacteriota bacterium | reverse complement strand
GTGACGGCCAGAGCCGAGCAGATTCCCAAGATGTGCGAGGTGATCGGATTGCGATCGACGAGCGGGTCAAAAAAGACCCGTTTTGCTGGTTCAGCCATCCGTGATTGCTCCCGAAGAACGAAGTTCTCGAAGATAGGGACCAAAGCCTTGGTCGCCCAGCCAAAACCGAAGCAGGTTCGTCACCCCGATTCCGGTCTGGGTTGCTCCCGTTATTCCATCCACCTGGAAATCAGTCTCTGGGTTGGAGGGGCTGAGCGGGCCGGGGGCGACCCCGATTCTCAGGTCACCCTCCGCGTCCCAGACCTTCTTGCCTTGCCATTGATTGCGCCATTCGGGCTCGTCGATGTCGGCGCCCAGTCCGGGCGTTTCTCCATGGTCGTAGAAGGTCAGGGCCACGACTGTGTTGAGATCGCCGGCGAGAGCCAGAAAGCCCTGCAGCGTCGATGCATAGCCGCTGCCGTAGACGGGAAGAATGAGGAGTTGGACCCGCTCTTCCTTCTTGATCAGGTAGACGGTGCCGAAGTGCGCCCTCCTTTCGATGCCTGCGATATCTTGTTGCGGCGGAAGAGCGATGCTCAGTTGAGGATCTTGGGCGGCCCGCCCCGCGTCGTATTGCGCCGAATCAATTTCGGGCACGACTTTGCCCGTCGAGAATTCGACCACCTGCGCTTCCACCGCGGAAACGTCGATCGTCTCCAGCAACCCGCCCAACCCGGGAAGCTTGGCGACGATTTCCTGGATTCTCTCCTCGCGTGCGATTTGCCGATTGGCCCGCTGGAGAGGCTTGAGCAGCACGGCGGTCGTTGAGACGACCAAGGAGCAGGCAAAAGAAACGGAGAGCGCGACCAAGAGGGTCTTTGCGGCACTGTCGTTGGGCAGGCTGCGCAGCTTCGTCATCCAGCCGACATGACCTTCAGTTGACACGACGCCTCCTTTCCCGAACGTTGCTCCAGATGACCAGGCTGTCGATCAAGGGTGCAAAGATGCTGCCCAGTAGGATCGCCAGCAGGACGCCATCGGGATGGAGGGGGTTTTTCCAGCGGATCAAAACCGTCATGAAGCCGATCAGGAGGCCGTAGACCCAGGCTCCCCGTTGCGTCATCGGCGAGCAGACGGGATCAGTCGCCAGGAAGACGGCCGCGAAGGCGAAGCTCCCCAGCGTGGCGTGCCAATACCAGGGCAGGGCGAGAAGGGGCGCTGCCGAGCTGGACAGGAACTGAAAACAAGAGAGGGTTGCGATCAACCCCCCGAGAATGCCCGCTATGATCCGCCAGGAAGCGGTTCGCCAGGCAAGCAATAGCGCAGCTCCGAGGGTCGCGGCCAGGGCGGAAGTCGCTCCGAGTGGCCCCTGCGTCAAGCCCAGCCAGGAATCCCACCAGGTCGGCCCCATCGCGTCGAGAGTCTGCACGCCGCCCGCCTGAATGTCGGCGAAAAGATTGGTCCCGCCGTATCCCGAGAGTTGTCTCCAAAGAGGGCCCGTCGAAATCACGCCCGGGTAGCTGAAATAAAGGAAGACGAGCCCCGCCAATGAGGGATGCACGAAGTTCTTCCCGGTGCCGCCGAAGACCTCCTTGGCGAAAATCACCCCGAAAGAGATGCCAAGCGCGGCCTGCCAGAGTGGAGCCGGGGGAGGGAGGAGCAGCGTGAATACCAAGACCGTCGGCAGACAGCTTTCAGCGGCGGGCCTTCCCCGCAAGGTGGCGAAGACTTGGCGCCAAATGCAGGCGACGGCCAACGTCACCAAAAAAAGGGGCAGAAAGTAAAGCAACCCGTGACCCAGCGAGTCGAAAACGTTGGACGGATCGAAACCCAGTCCGACAGCCGCCAACAGTCTCGCTCGCCAGTCCGGCGGCTCCTCGAGACCTGATCGCCAAAGCGCCAGATTGGCCTGATACCCGGTGTTGACGATGCCGATGGTCAGACTCGGAAGCAGCGCCAAAATCAGCCGGTTCCCGATCCCGTCGAGATTGATCGAGTCCCGCACATGGGGAGCCCGGTTCGTCGGGAGTTGTACAATCGGGGGGGCTTGGGATGCGATGACGGTCCGCCTCCCAATGGCGAGTCTCGGGGACATCTATCCCTCCCTCTCGAGCCGATTCAGCATGGAACGGAGTAGAGTTCCGTACTCCAGCTTCCCGGGACAGACGAAGGTGCAGAGCGCCAAGTCCTCCTCTTCCAGTTCCAGACACCCCAGGGCCTCGGCGCGGTCGATGTCTCCCACCGCCAAGGCGCGGAGCAAGGGTGTTGCCAGAATGTTCAGCGGCATCAGGCGTTCGAAGCTTCCGGTCGAGATCATTGCCGAGGGCGCACCTTGCAGGGCCGTCGTCATGCGGTAGCTTCGGCGACCCAAGAAGCGGGACCAGGCGTGGACGGAGAACCTCCGCCGAGCGGACTGAGTGCCGGTTGAAGTCGCCTCTTCCCCGTCGGGGATCACGGAGACCTGGAGATGGCGGCAGCCCAGGAATCTCTCCGCGTTCGTGGCCACTCTTCCCGACAGAACCGATCCCGAGATGATGCGCGCTCTTTCGCCCTGTGGAAGCTCTCCCGTGACCAGTTCCACAAGGTCGCTTCCAATCCGGGTGCGGAGCAAGCGGGGCCTGCGCAGGCTGGGACCACCCAGGGCGACGATGACCTGGGTGGGATAGCGCCCGCTTGTGAACAGCTTTCCCAACCGGATCACATCCTGATAGTGCAGGTACCAGACCGTCCTGCGCGAGCTGACCGGATCGAGAAAATGGATGTGAGTCCCGGGCAGGCCCGACGGATGGGGGCCGTCGAAGATCACTGTCTGCAAACGTTCGATCTCGAAATCGGAGATCCCCGAGGTGCTCGCCCGGCAAAGATAAACCCGGCCCTCGGTCAAGCGGCCCACGACTCTCAGCCCGGCAGCGAATTCGCTTCGGGATTCTGCAATCACGACCTCGGGGTCGGCCGCCAAGGGATTGCTATCGGTGGCGTTGACGAAAATCGACCTCGGCGAGCTGGAGGAAGCGGGTATGCGGCCGAAAGGTCGCGTTCGAAAGACGGTCCACAGCCCCGAGGCAAGCAAGCTCTCGCGCACAGTCTCTTGGCTCAGCCCGGAGAGGTCTCTGTGGCGATAGTGAGGGAAGGTTGCTTCGTCGGATCCCTCCAGCGTGATGATGACGCTGCGAAGAGTTCGCCTGGGGCCGTAATGAATCCCCGAAACCACACCGCAACCGGGGGAGGTGAAACGGATTTGTGGGTCGCGCCGGTCGCTGAAGAGAGGGTCGCCCAGGCGAACTCTCTCCCCCTCGTCGACCCAGAGCTTGGGCCTCAGCCCCACAAAGTCGCGACCGCAGATGGCGACCGAGGAGACGGGGGGAGCATTCGCCACCACTTGCTCGGGCTTCCCGGAGATGGGCAGATCGAGGCCTCTTCGGATTTGGATTCTCGGCGCTTCAGGACTGTTGGAGGATCTACCGGCGAACAACATGGCGCTTCCGCGGCCTCTCCACTTCAATGTCCGAATTCTTCGTCTGCTCGCGATGCGACAACCCCTGGACTGGTTTGCAAAAGGCATGCCAAGTCTGGCGGCTCGCCGCCGACCCAGCTTGCGTCCCCGGAGGGCCTCGATGGTGGAAAGCACCCGACGGCTAGGTTTTTTCGCCCAGATGCTGTGGAATCGGGCTGCATCTCCCATACCGTCAGAAGGCGCTGGTGCTTCTTGTGCTGATTGGCGCCGCGCGGCCGCACCGACAGACGCAGGGCGATTTGGCCCGTCCGCGTAGCCGCGCCACTCATCTCGCTCCCGGATCGAATTCGGTGGCATCTCGGTTGCGTCAGGCAGGAATGAGGAAAACGAACCCGGGCCGGATCCGAGGGGAGCACCCCAAAGAGGGAGCCGCCATGCGACCTGCCGTCAGCATCGACAAGATTCTCTTTGCCACCGATTTCTCGGAGTATTCCGCAAAGGCGCGAGCACACGTGCTCCTGCTGGCATCAAAGTTGGGGGCTTCGGCTGTCGTCTTTCATTCGATCGAGTTGGTCCACTCGACCGAGCCCGACGACCCCGAAATGCGACATTGGTATCAAGACCTGGAAAAACAACTGCGCAAAAAACTCGACCGCCAACTCGGCTATTTCGAAAGCCGTCAAGTGGAGGCTGAAGGCGAGTTGCTTTATGGAACTCCATGGAAGTCGATCATCAATTACGCCGAGGAGAACTCGATCGATCTAATCGTTGTCGGAAGCCATGGTTCACAGACCCCTGAAGGCAAACTTCTACTCGGAACCACATCCCACAAGGTCGCCCTCGTCTCCAGAATCCCCGTGCTGATCGTCTACGCCGGCCTGGCCGGAGCTGGAGTCGAGTGAAAGAGCGCTCCGAGTGAGTCTGTCCGTCGAGGCCTGCGGGATTCGGGCCCCGTCACGGTACTTTCGGTTTTCTCGGCCATCTTCCCTGACCCGCACCCTCGACGAATTCGTCGCGATGGGCTTTCACAGTGTCGGTTTCTCGCCGTTGCTGCGCTCCCCCGGCGGGGGCGGCGAGATGGGAGTGCAGGCCCTTTCCCGGATGCTGGAGGGAATGATCGACTGCGGGTTGGCCTTTGAAAGGGCGGTGCTCGGCGGTCGGCGCTACCCGTTCCTGAACATGGTCAACGCCCTGCGAGAGATCCACCGCGGGACACACCGGCCTTATCCCTGCGGTGCGGGCGCGGGTTACTTCGGAGTCTCTGCCGACGGAGACTTGGCCGCCTGCCATCGCTTCGTGGACGACGGGGAAGGGGCCATGGGCGATCTGGAGACCGGGGTCGACGGAGAGCTTCAAAAGGCTTGGCTTGAGTCACGCCACGTTCACTTTCAGGAGCCCTGCAGCCGAGGGAAGCCTCTTCGAGAAAGCAGCGGATGCCGCCTTGGTTTCGCCGGTCCGCGCCTGCTCGGCGACCCCTTACCTGGACACCGAGCCTTTTCGGCCCGGGTCCCCCTCCCGGACTCTGAAACTCGGCTGGGTCTGAATACCCCAGGGCTGAAGGCCCTGGGCTATTTTCACACCGTCCCTCCGGGGTTCTTCTCACGATTACCAAGGCTTTCGTTGCCGGCCTGGAGCGCCCTTGAATGCCATTCAAGCTTTCCGGCTGAAGGGTTCGATTTGGGCAACACTCCCTTACGAACGAAGACAAACTCGCGTTGCGTCTTGCCCGCGTTCTCACGAACGCGGCTCTGTCAGAGGTGCTGGCGGTGAAGCGTCAGTTGTGGCCCCGGCGGAGGATCGCCGCGGGCGGCTCACAAAGGTCCCACACGCAGCCGATCGCCTCCAGACCCCGAAGCACGTAGTAGGTGATGTCGATTTCCCACCAGTAGAAGCCTTGACGAACCGAGGCGGGGAAATAGTGATGATTGTTGTGCCAGCCCTCGCCAAAGGTGAGCAGTGAAAGCAACAGGCTGTTTTTGCTGTCGTCCTTGGTGGGGTAGCGACGGCGTCCCCAAATGTGCGCCAACGAGTTGATGGCGAAGGTCGAATGCCAGAGGAAAACCGTGCTCAGGAAAAAACCGATGAAGAGCCCCGACCACCCCAGCAACCAAACCACCAGCACGCCCAGAACCACCGGGGGAACGAGGTAGTAGCGGTTCAGCCAACGCAGCTCCGGATAGCGTGCCAGGTCCCGAACCTGTTTCAGGTCGGTATCACTCGTCTGGTCCCACAGCCAACCCAGATGCGAGTACCAGAATCCATCGAGGCGTGGCGAATGGACGTCTTCTTCCTGGTCGGAGTGACGATGGTGCTGGCGATGATGAGCCGCCCACCAGAGCACGCCCTTCTGGCCGCTGCTCTGGGCCAACACCGCCAAAACGAATTGAAAAACGCGGCTGGTCTTGAAAGAGCGGTGGGAAAAATAGCGATGATAGCCTGCCGTGACACCGAACATCCTCACCGCGTAGAGGATCAGGCAACAAATCGCCGCGCTCCAGGTCCAACCCGACCAGAAGATGCCGAATACGGCGAGATGGGCCGCGACAAAAGGCAAGGTGTGCAGCCATTCGAAATCGCTCAGCCGACGCCCGCTCCGGCGGGCCGCCCTGGTGGAATTCATCAATCCTCTCCTTCTCCTGCCCCAATGACCTGCATGTTGAATCGTGGATTTCATGAATACGATGATGCTCTTTTCAGTTTCTCGCGATCCGCGACTCCGATACCGAGTGGCCGATTCAGGCGGCCCGACTTTTCAACGCGGAATCGGGATCCTTCCGGGATCGAAATCGGAGCGATCCGTAATGTATTCACGAAACCCAAACTCTGGGATGTCGGTTCTGCAGTTTTTCTACCGTCCGCAACCCGTGTCCCGGGAGAACCCCGGACTTGGTAAGGGTACCATCTCGACCCGGTCGCCGTCGCTTTCTTCTTGCTTGCTTTTTCTTCAGTCCCGCAGTCGGCCGTCAGGCCGCGTGAGAACTGCGGGGCGCCAACCTCTCCTGGCGAGGGTGCAGCACGAGATTGACCTTGACGGCATCGATTCTCACATTGCCCTGAAGCGACTCGTCGATGTCCACATAGAAGCGATCGCAATGGAGCGGGAATTTCTTGAGCAGGGCGTTGAGCGCTTCGACTTCCTCGGGCGGGATCTGCTCCACATGGAAAGTGATCGGGGCGATCGCCTCGTTCAGCATGAGGTTCAGATAGCGAGGCATCCGGGTGTAGAAGCCGAAAAGAGAATTCCCCAGCTTCCCTCGGATCGTGAATCTGAATCCACCGGTCAGGCTCTCGGTCTCGCCCGCGATTGCCAGGGCGCCGCGGTCGATCTCTTTCTGGAAAGCACCCCTCATATCCGCCGCAAGCTCTTCGATCCTGTTCTTGTCGAACTCGGAGGCGCGGACATGGTTGCGACGGGTGAAGTCCTGGACCTGGATGGCGACGCTCCAGTCGAGTAGGGCGTCGGGAATCAGCTTGGGATCGGAGAAGGGAATCGATCTCAGAAAATGGTACCAGCGACGCGGACCGCCCTGGAGGATGCCCCTGTAGAGCAGCCGCCCCAGGATCTTGGCCTGCTCGACGGCCGAGTAGGAGGAGGGCGCAGTGGGGACGTCGAGTATTCTCGTGCGCGTTCTGACGCGCTCGGCGATGTTCTCCTCGGTGTAAAGACGTCGGTGCAGCTCGCGGTATCGGCGCATCATGACCTGGTAGTCCAACTGCTTGGGGACGATGTTGGTCTTGAAGCTCAACATGTCGTTGTCGTAGATCTCCGTGAGCCGGCCCTCTTCTTCCAAACGCGAGTGAAGCGGAGTCTTGGGGAAGGCGGTGAGCAGTGAGATGGGCAGCCTCTGGAGTCCGGCGTCGAGCGGGCGATTCGGGACCTTCGGGCTTCCAACCAGGCTTCCCACCCGGCCGCTGACAGCGCCGACTTCCTTTTCCGGCGCTTTTCCGGGCCGTTGCAAGGTCAGTTCATCCGCTGGGGGGCCGACCCCGAAGAGGCCCGCGACCTAAACCAAGAGACCTTCCGACGGATCTGGGAGCAAGCCCGACCTGAACGCGCAAGTGATGGCCGAAGCGGAGGTGATCTCTTTCAACGCGGCCGTCCAGATCGCGCTTCCGAGGTGCGATCCGCAGCTTCTCAACTTGACGGCGGATTGGTTTCTCTCGGGTGCGGAGCTCTGCCCCCAGCGCGACTTCTTCGATCTCCGCCATGGGCCCCCAGCCGGGCGCTAACCCCTGTTCCGGATGCACGAAAGGCCAAGGCAGTCCGACCACGCTGGTTCTGGAATTCGATCCCTGCTACCGGGTCGAAGGCAGGCCCGCCGCGATCGACGATTTCGTCCTGATCGTCGGGAGCCAGGGCTACCGCCTGCCGATCCCGGGTTTGCGGCTGGGGAACTCCGGCACGGCCTGTCCGGCGGGGGAAGACGACCCGCGCCGACGTCACTTGATCATCACCGATTTTCCGACCCTGGAGCAGCCGCTTCCTCCGATGTATCTGGCTTTCCGGGTCAACGCCACTTGGGCCACCCTGTCGCCCATACTCGGTGTGATCGACGAATCGCCGTAAGGCGGGGCAACCATTGCGTGGCCTGAGGCGGGTGGCGGCGTTGGGCCGTTTTGCCTTCCTGAGCCGCGCGTTGTCAGCAAGCGGCGGGAAAGCGGGCCGGACCACCTTTCTTGAGGGTGTGGGCTCCCCATCCCCGTCCCGAGACCCTACAATGTCCCGCCATGACCAAGAAAAGACTGGGAATCGGCTTTGTGGGAAGCGGCTTTATTACTCGCTTTCATATCCAATCGATGGTGGCGGTGCGCGACGCGGACGTTTTGGGGGTGTGGAGCCCCAACTCGGCGCATGCCGCCGAGACTGCCGGCTTGGCGCGGGAGCTGGATGTCGGAGAGGCCAAACCGTATGCCTCGATCACGGCCATGATCGAAGACCCGGCCATCGACGCGCTCTGGATCTGCGGCCCCAACCATAAACGCATCGAGAACTGCGAGGAGATCGCCCACGCCGTCAAGGCGGGCCGCGGTTCGCTCGTCGGCGTGACTTGCGAAAAACCTCTGGCGCGCAATGTCGCAGAGGCGCATCGAGTGCGCGAGTTGATCGCGGGGAGCGGCCTGCTGCACGGTTATCTGGAAGATCAGCTTTTTTCCACCTCGGTGGCCAAAGGCCGCGAGATCGTCTGGCGGCGCGGAGCGGCTCTGACCGGGCGCCCCTACCTGGCTCGGGCAGCCGAGGAGCACAGCGGTCCCCACATGCCATGGTTCTGGCAGGGGGAGCTGCAGGGGGGCGGAGTCCTCAACGACATGATGTGCCACTCGGTCGAGGTGGTCCGCTACCTGCTCACCGAGCCGGGAGCTCCCCGGGAGTCGATCCGCCCGGTTCGAATCACCGCCAACATCGCCAGCCTGAAGTGGTCGCGGCCGGAGTACGTGGAGCGGCTCAGGGAGTGGATGGGGCCCGAGGTCGACTACAGCCGCAAGCCCAGCGAGGACTTCGCCAGCGCCACCATCGAGTACGAGGACTCCGAAGGCCGCCCGCTGCTCGCCGAAGTGTCCACGTCGTGGAGCTACGTCGGCGCCGGGCTGCGCCTCACGATGGAGCTGCTTGGACCCGAATACTCGATGTCGGTCAACAGCCTCGACAGCGATCTGCGGCTCTTCTTCAGCCGCAACGTCACCGGTGACGTCGGCGAGGATCTGGTGGAGAAGCAGAATGCGGAAACCGGTCTGATGCCGGTCGTCTCCAATGAAACGGCCGCTTACGGCTACGAAGGCCAGAACCGTCACATGTCCCGGGCCTTCGCCAGAGGCGAATTGCCCATGCTCACTTTCGACGACGGAGTTGCCGTGGCCGAGCTTCTGATGGCCGCCTACATGAGCGCCGAACAGCGCCGCACCATCGAGTTCCCGCCCGAAGGGTTGGAGAAATTCGTCCCCGCCGTGGCCCGCGGCGCCTGGCGGCCTTGATCGCCCTTTGGGGAAAGGAGCCCGGGCGAGGTCGGCGCGCTCCTTCGCTACTTTCCCGTTGTCAAGCACAACACGGCTGAATTCACTGGGAAGCAAGGTTCGGCATTTCGCCAACAATAGTCCGGGCTCTAGAAGACGCGCAGGCCGTCTTGCTCGATGTCGGGGGTCTGGTCGTCGAAGAAACGGGCGATGCCCGGTTCGCCGATCCGCGCCAGGGCCGCTTCCGCCTGGCCTCGTTTTTTGCTGTTGGCCACGTCCCGGATGTAGATCCTCTTGATTCGGTCGGCGTAGCCGTTTCGGGGTGGAGCAAACCCACGGGGAAAGTTCTCGCCCAGAAACAGATCCGCGTAGATTTCGGCGTCGGCTTCGGTGGAATCGCCCACCAGGATGAACCGCCGTTGCGGAAAGGCTTCGAGGATGGGGATCAAATTGTGTTTCTTGGGACTCTCCCGGGCGCCCACCTCGTCATCGATGGCGAGCAGCTCGGCGATGCTGTGCTGAAGGTCGTCGGCCCCGACGTGCCGCATGTAGTAGGCGCCTTCCGGATAATGGCGTCCCAGGAACTCGGCCAATGGTTCGTAGAGCTGATAGGGACTGTTGGTCAGGTAGAGGAAAGCGGCGCCCCGCTCTGACCAGGACCGGTAGGTCGCGGGCATGCCGGGCGCCAGCTCGAAAGGCCGGAAAAGGGTCTTGATCAGCAGTTGCTTCAAGTCCGGGACGTTGCTCTTCTTGATGGTGTCGTCGATGTCGGAAACGACGAGGCATCCCTCTCTGCCCAACAGCTGCGACCTGCCCTGGAAAACGCGCTCCTGATCGTTGTCGAGAGCCGTGTAACTGATCCAAGGATCCCGATCGGCCCGCAACATTTCCTCCAATTCTGTGGCGGCTACCGTTGCCCGGGCCCTGAAGAACCCTTGAAGATCAGAGCGTTCGGTCTTGATCGAGGTGCCCGGCAGATCCACCTCGAACTGCTCGCGGCTTTCTCCATCCAGCACGAAGTACTGTGCGCGCTGTTTGAAGAGGCCGAGCGAATCGGCGCTGTTGGCCGAATCGCCCATCAACTCGGCCAGAGACCTCTGATCGGATACCCCGGCCAGCCGGAGCGCGATCGCCGGCAAGTGGCGCAGGATTCTGCGCACTTCCGTGATGCGGCCCCGAATCTCGATGCGGCAGTCGCCGCCCTCACCCGGGTTGACGCCGTAGGAAGGGTAAAAGACGACCGATTCGTCTCGGTTGATGCCTTTTTCGAAACGGTCGATGATCCCCTGAAGCCAAGTCTCGATCAGAGACAAGCTATTCCTCCCGATTCGCTTCGTGAATCCGGAAAACCGAGTCTATTGTCCAGGCTCGCGCAGAGATCCGCAAGATCGATGATCAAGGAGGTTCGGGAATGATCGAAGGAGCGGCCAAAGCGCCAAAGGGGCGGACCTGATGCTGCGGCATCGGGGCGCCCCTTCGGCACCATCCTCCCCTACGACATCTCTCCCGGGGTGGCGCCCGCCTTCCGCTGCCTCTTCGGCGGGCTTGCCCCGGGCTACGCTCTGTCACGCTTTCAGCGTGGGGATGGCCTTCCACCGATTGGCGCATTCGTGGCAGCGAACACTATCCGAAGCGGAATGGAGGCCGTTGGCATACAATCGCCATCTCATGAAGAAGATCAACCTGGCTGAGAAACTCTCCACATTCACTGACCGCTGGCAGCCTCGCACGGTGGCCCAGTTCAACGGCCACGACGTGATGGTGGTGAAGGTGAAGGGGGAGTTCGTCTGGCACTCGCATGAGGATAGCGACGACTTCTTCCTGGTGCTGCAAGGCAGCATTACCATCAGGATGCGCGAGGGCGACGTCGTGCTGGGTCCCGGAGAGATGTTCGTGGTGCCCCAGGGCGTCGAGCACTGCCCTGTCGCCGAGCAGGAAGCCCATATTCTGCTCATCGAGCCCCAGGGCACTCCCAACACCGGCGACCCGCGGACCGCCGCTCCGCGGAGGCTCATCTAGCCAGCGATCGCCATCCTCAACGCCTCGGGCAGCTCGAGTGCCGACATCGTCAAAGTCACGCTGCTGCTGGCCGACATCAAGGATTTCAAGGCGGTCGATCAGATCTACGCCGCCTGGCTTCCGGGGCATGGGGTCTCTCCCGCCAGGCCCGCCCGAACCGCCTTCCAGGCGGCGGCCCTGCCGGCCGGGGCCCTGGTCATGTTCGACGTCGTCACCGCTTGTCCCGATTGATCCCGTCGCGAGCGCCTCTGACAGTGCCGCGTTAGTGAGAGGGTGTCGAAAAAGTCGGGATTCGTCCGCCCCTCTCGGGAATTGCCGGTTTTGAAGCAACATCGGACATTTGCTGCCTGTGACAGGGCGGCAGCTGCCAAGAGCGGTGTAGTTGTTTAGCGTGTCCCCGGTAGTCTGAGTCCGGTTTTCGAGAGCGAGGAGCGAGACCGAGAGCGCGACCGAGTGCCTGTAAGCGAGCGACCTCATACCGCCGAGAGGTCTCGTAATCGTAATCGTATTCGTATTCGTAATCGGCCCGTTTTTCCGAGATCAGAGCTCAAGTCCATTGCCGGTCTCGAAGGCACCCTGAAAGGGTGGAAGAATCAGGGTTCTTGCACCCGCTCCGGGCTGCGATCTCGGTTTCCCATGCGTTGCATTCCGGCGGTGGTCGCTGCGCTCAACACGCCCTCACGAACGAAGCTCTGTCAGCTCCAGGCCCCGAGCCCCACGCCCCGGAATGCTAGAATCCCGCACCGTGTTCGGTCGGAAAACGGTCCGGGTCCTTCGAAGTGCTCGACTACAACGCTCGCGGCCTCGAGGCGCCCAGGACTTGGTGGTTTCGCGGTCCAGGAAGTGAACCATGGAGCAAAACCGTTTCTTCTTCTGGTGGAAGGTGTTCACCGTGACCAGCGTCTCCCTGGGAATGGCCTGGATGTTCTACGAACTTCTTCGGGTGGGCCGGGGGATAATGGAGGCTTCGGGCATCGCCGCCGTCTTCAGCGACGGAGTCGTGCTGCACAAGATCGGCGAGCTTTTGATCGCCGGACCCTTCGTCATCGGCTTGTTCCTCCCCATGTTCTGGCAGCGGGAGGACCGCGACCCGACTCGGATCCTCACCGCGGTTCGGATCGCGCTTCTGGTCGGGGGACTTCTCAACGGCGTCGCCTGGTTGAGCTTGCGCTACCGTGTCGATTGGCATCCCTGGTGCCTCATCCTGCTGGCTTGGGGCGTCGTCGGATTTCTTTTCATCAGGAAGATCTCGCTGACAACACTGGAAAAGCGCCGTCGATTGAACGCCGAGCAGAGAGAGCCCACCGACCCACCGACCGATGGACCAATAGACCCAACAACCCCATGAACCCTTCCCTGATCGACCGACTGCGCGAGGAGACCAGACCCGGCGTCCGTTGGGAGGATCCTTCCAATCAACCGGAGAAAATCCCCAACCGAGCAGATCTTCGTGGACCGCGAAATTCTTGAACCCTTGCCTCAAAATCGCTGTCAATTAGACATGCTCAATCTTGTCTGGGCAAGGAGTGAGAAAACAAAATGCGTATCTTGAAGAGTGCTTTTCTGATCTGGGTCGGCTCCGGGGTCTGGGCGCTTGCCCAGAGCGTGGGCGATCAGCCTGCAATCGGTTACGGCGCCAATCGTAGCTTCCTGCAAGGCCACGCCGGGAGGTTCCAGCCGCCGTTTCAGAAGGTGGCGACGATCCCTCTGGCGGGGGACTCCACCGGGGCCGGACTGACACTGGCGTTTGAGGATCTGGTCGGGCAAGAAGTGCGACACTTCCTGCTGGTCGCCGAGACGGGCAATCCCGTTGTTCTCGGCGTTCCCACCTCCGTCCAGGGGGCCCCTCCCCCAAAACCCCTGCAGTTCCACCTTTTCGATAGAGGATCCGGGCAGAAGCTGTGGACTCATGAGCTGCGCGAGGGAGGGCAGGTGGTCGACTTTTCGCCCGCCTACTCCGGCGGAATTCTTCTGCTCGGCGGAAACGGGGTGATCGAAGACGGCGTGATCCACGCGGTGTCCCTGCCCGACGGAGAGATTCTGTGGGAGGATGCCCCCCCGGGTCAGAAACTCGACGGGCGTCATCCCGTGTTGGAGAACGACGTCGCTTTCTACGCTTTTGAGGACCATGTTTTCGCGCGGCAGGCCACCACGGGCGACTTGTTGTGGAAAATCGACGTACCCACCGCTCAAGCCGCTTTGAGCCTGGCGGGAGGGCAGCTCTATTTCTCCGGGCTGACGACTGTTCACGCAGTGGATCGGACAACGGGTCGCGGATTATGGGTGGCCGAAGGATTGGGCGGAAATAGAGCAGTAATCGCGGCCAGCGCCGGCCGGGTGTTCGTCAATCGCCCGGAGACCGGTGAGTTTGCCGCTCTCGACGCTCGAGACGGGCGCGAGATCTGGAAAGGTGTTTTCGACGCGGACTTTGCTTCTCCCGGCTTGGCTGTGGCCTACAACCGAATCTACTTGTTCGGCACGCGGCTGATCTTTGACGGGAACGAAAAGCTGATCGGGAGCGAGATCGTCATCCGGGCGCTCGACGCCTCGACGGGCGCGCTGCTCTGGGAGACGACCGACAAGCAGCCGTCGGCCTTCGTCCCGCAGGGAGTGTTCGTCACTCCCCCCCAGCACACCTTTGTCGCCAACAACGCGATTTATTACTTCGACCTTCGGCAGTTCCGCCTCAAGGTCCGAGACGCCTTCGACGGAAGCCTGATCTGGAGCCGGCGCATCGTTGACCTGGCCGGGCTGTCCTTGGCGGGCGAGAACCTCTTCATGCTGTTCAAGGACCGAGTGGAAGTGCATCGGTCGCTGGAGACCGTCTATTTCGCCCACTTCGCCAGCGGAGGAGGACCGGGAAGGAATCAAAACACGCTGTTGCTTCTTTCCAACCTGTCCGACGGGCCTGCCGAGGTGACAGTGACGTTCACTGGAAACGAAGGAGAACCGGCCGATTTGCGGGTTGTCGGGTTTGAAGGCTCGGGCGCGACCTTCGAGCTGGTCATCGGGCCGCGAGCTTCCGCCAAGCTGGAGACATTCGGAACCGGGCCGCTGCAGTCCGGCTGGATCGAAGTCGCTTCGACCCAGGCTTTGAGGGGCAGCTCCGTATTCCGTCTGATGCAGCCAATGGGAACCTCGATCATCGCTCACGAGGCGGGAGTGGAAGACTCGCCCCCTACGGGGAGGGCCGCCACCTTCGTCGAGCGCGTCGTCGGAGGACTGCTTGCCGTCGACGGCAACACCGGACTGGCGATCGCCAACCCGGGAGACGAGACGGCCAACGTCACCTTGACCCTCCTGGATCGCGATCAACAAACCGTCGGAGAGTTGGCTCTTGTTCTGGAAGGGCGGAACCAGGTGGCTCGTTTCCTCGACGACTTTTTCCCCGAGCTTCCTTTGGGCCCCGAACCCTTCGATGCCCCCCGGGAATTCACCGGATCGCTCCTGATCGATTCGGACCTCCCGATGCTCTCCACGGCGGTGCGAACTCTCGACGGTCTGCAAACCTCGAGCGTGCCGGTGGGAAGAGTTCGGCGTTGACGGCCGCGGCGGCGCGCCACGGGTCGAAAGGCTGGAGCGGGAGACGGGAATCGAACCCGCGACGTCCAGCTTGGGAAGCTGGCATTCTACCGCTGAATTACTCCCGCTCC
>JBFGHF010000018.1:0-15096 GCA_041578355.1 Acidobacteriota bacterium | reverse complement strand
CGCCACCATCATCCTGGAGAAGAGTCCCCATCTGGCCGCGCTTCTTTAGCGCGCCAACCACCTTGCCCGGACAGAGGGAACCCGACTGCCAAATCGGTGCGCCCGAACGCAGCGCTTTTCGCTAGACGCGTCCAGCCCGATGTGCTAGGGTTGGATCACTCTCAAAAACAACTTCAGTGCGAGCCGTATGGGATCGGGTCGGGACGGCTTTGCGGGAAGGAATGTCCAAATGGCAAGCTCCATTAACGATCTGGGTGCGCAGACTCACGTCCCAACCAAGCCGACTGACCGCGTAGGGGTCCGCGGCTGTATCGAGCTGATCATCAAGCTCCTCATCCTCATCGTCCTTTTGGCACTTTTATTGCTCTACTGGCTTTTCCAGCAGGAGCCCGACCCCCGGGTGATCGCCGCGCTGATCGCACTGATCCTGCTCGTGGCCGCGCTGATCTACCGCCAGGGGCACTTCGTGCGGCTCAACTGCGGGCTCACGGCGCCCTCCGGCTGCGTTCACGGCGATTCCAGCATCCTGACCGACCACATCCTGGAGCCCATCAAGGGCACGGCTTCGGGTTCCGGTTTCAGCCACTACAAGCTTTTCGTCGTCTACCAGGGCGGCGACCTCGCCGACGGCGTGATCTACGCCAACAGCTCGGGGAACCCCGACCAGGCGGCAACCCAAGGGAACCATCAAGTCAACGGGGGCACTCTTGGTTTCGTCAACATCCACAAGATCGTGGAGGGCGCCGGAGCCGACCTGCTCACCAACACCGCCTTCACGATCAGGTTGGAGGTGGTGGGCGCCGACGGCAGCAAGAAGATCTGCACCGTCAACTTCGAGCTGTCGGCCAGCTCTTCGTTCATCAAGAAGGTGGGGGCGGCGTGGTCCCATCGCTATTACTTGGATGAGGAACCCCTGCAGATCCCGGCGCCGCCCACCACCGCGGTGTCGCCGGCTCCCAGCACCGTTTCGACTCCTACTCCGGTGACCAACAATGCTTCCGTGGGTGGCGGAATCTACGTCCGGGGCTCGGCCGACTCGTTCGGCTGCACGGGCGAGAAGATCGCCGCTGTCCGTGTCTGGGAGATCCCCGGCCACGGCTACGCCAAGCCGCCCAACGGCACGCCGACGGCCTCGCTGCCGGCCATGCCCGCGGGAAGTCAGAAGATCTCCGAGGTGCTTTACCTGACCGACGATCAGCGTCAGCACAACAGCCTGCGCGGCGCCTCCTCGGAAGGCAATATCCTGACCTACCACGACAACTGGTTCACGCGCTGGGAGGCGGAGTACACCGACGCTGGCTTGATCAACATCTACATTGTCCCGGATATCCGCGAAAAGACGTGGTCGACCCCGGCAACCGGCAAATTCACCCTGCTGCTTCAGGTGGAGGACACCCCGGGCAACACCTATTACGACGTCCAAAGGGTATGGGTCGACAACGAGAGTCCGATTGCGAAGATCAGCTCGATCGGCGGTCTGACGGCCTGCAAGGACCTCAAGCTGAGCAATTTCGTCGGAACCACCGCGAAGATCCGCGGCTTTGCCTGGGATCACCCCATCGAAGGCGTCAGCCCCAATCCTCCCAACAACAACTTCAGGGAGTACTCGATGGGCTTCAAGAAAAACGGCGGCGGTTCGGGGTCGATTACAGCGGCGCCGGTGACGACCGCGGTTCCCTCCGATTGGCCGGGACCGCCGGCGGCCGACGGCGTGCTGGCGGATTGGGATGTGGTGGCGGCCATCGACGGCGGAGCCGGGCCCGTCCCCGCCAACTCGCCGAAGTTGGCCCGCGGCGATCGCTGCGCCTACGTGATCACTCTCAGCGTCACCGACCGGACACTGGTGGGCGAAGGTGGCAACAACCACCACTCGACCGATCTGTATGCCATCAACGTGATCAACGACATCACCTAGGCCGAGGGTTGCCGGGGCTTAGGTCCGTTTGGCCTCTCCCGGTGGTCTGAGTCTGGTTTTCGAGAGCGAGAGCGAGAGCCTGCACCCTGAAGACTTGTGATGCTCAGGGGAAGCATTGGTTCCGCTCGCTCTCGGTCTCGCTCTCGGTCTCGGCTAAACGGCTTCGCCCAAGCTTCTTAAGAATTCTCCAGAGAACAGTCTTTCCCTCTTCCGTCCGCGTGGAGTTCCGGCAGTTGCAGTGGAGCGGCCGGCGGTCAAGGGACCAGGCCCGCCAACCTATTCTTCCGGCGAATCGGGCTTCAGGTACTTTGCCAGGAAACGGTAGATCTCGTTTCGTGATTCCCGGGCGGCCTCGGTATCGAGCCGATTGAACGCGTGCCCTCCGGGGGCGTCCTGGTAGATCTTGTACTCGAATCCGGATTTCCCCCCCGCCTGAAGCGCTTGGATGAGACGCTCCACTTCGAGCACGTTGACGTCTTCGTCGTTGGTGGTGGTGTGAATCAGCAGCGGCGTCCCCCCATACTTGTGGGTGTTCCAGGAGGGCGATCTGCGTTTGTATTCCTCAACGTCTTCGTAGGCCGATTTTCCGATGTGGTACTCGACCGAATAGAGGTCGCGGTAGCGCTGCGTCTTGTAACCCATGCGCGCGATCAGGTCGCTGACCGGGACGCCCGCGTAGGCGACTGCGTAGGCGTCCGGGTGGTCGAAGATGTTCATCAGTGCGTGCAGGCCTCCGTGGCTCCAACCGATGATCCCGACCCGCTCCGGGTCCAGAAACCCGTGTCGTTCGAGAGCGAAATTGCGTGAGGCGTAGGTGTCTTCGATTTCCAGCCCGCCGTAGTCGATTGCCCGGTAGAAGCCTCCTCCGTAGCCCGTCGAGCCCCGGTATTCGGGCGCCACGATGGTGTAGCCCTGGGCCAGCGTCTCCCGCAAAACGTTTCCGTAGCCGGTGCCGAAATTGGAATGGACGCCCCCGTGGGGAAAGACGAGCAACGGTTGTTTCTTGCTGCGGTCCAGATTCCTGGGGACGAAGATGTAGGCGCGAATCACCAGCGGATTGCCGGCGCCCTGGGCGGTGGGATTGGGCTGATGACGCCGGGGCGGCCCGGTGAATCGGACCCGCTCGATTGTAGCCAGGTCGCCCAGCTCGGAGTGGAACATCAGGTCGTCCACCTGCCGGCTGAGAGAGTCCATGCGGTGACGAAGGCTCTCGATGTGGTTTCGCAGCAGGCGATGGGTCTCGTCCGGCGGGCCTTCTTGGGCTCGCAGTGCGGGACCGGTCACGAGACAGGTGGTGAAAAGACACATGGCAAAGCGGCGCAGATACATCGGCTCTCCTTTGGTTTCTCGAGGCTTCGCTCACTTTACGGGAAGGGTCGAGCAAGGGCAACGGCGCTCCCCACCCTCCCTCGGTTTTCCGTGCCCTTGCGACCCGGCCAGTTGCTGCACTCAGAAGCGGCGCCCAGCCTGGTTGAGAATCGGAGACGACGCCCCGATTTGACTCACAATAGACTCCCCCGAATACCCTGTTGAATTCGCCTCCTGAAAATTGATCTACTAACTGAAGGCTAGCTCTTTTCTGCGGGAGGATTTCTGATGTCGGGAAGATTCTTGAACGGTTGCAGAGTGATGTCTGCTCTCTTGGTCGTGCTTTTTTTGACGACTCCACCTTCCACGGCCCAGGAACTAACCGGTCGTATCGAAGGTAGCGTACTGGACGAGCAGGCCAGTGTCATCCCCGGGGCCGAGGTGAAGGCCGTTCACCTGGGAACCAACACCGCATACAATGCCGTCACCTCCGACAGGGGCCGTTTCGTCTTCCCCAATCTGCGCTTGGGGAACTACCGCGTCGAGACGGTGATGCCGGGATTTCAAAAGGCCGTCGTCACCGGTGTTCAAGTCGAGGTGGGTAAGGCCACCGGCTTGAAGATCACCATGATCGTGGGGGCTCCAACAGAGGAGGTGACCGTCACGGCCGACTCGGCCCAGGCGGCGGTCAATACGATCGACTCGGAACTATCCTCCGTTGTCGACAACCGTCGCGTGCTTGAGCTTCCGCTGGACGGACGCAACGCGTCGCAGCTGATCACGCTTCAGGCCGGGGTCTACTACGAGCTGAATCCCGACGGGCAGGGAGACAAGCTGATCGTGCACGGCCAGCGCCACCGCTCGTTGAACATCACACTGGACGGCGTCGATACCCAGGACAACTTCAACCGCGCCTCTTCGATCATGATCAATCAGCCGCTCATCGCGTTGGCGGCCGAAAACGTCCAGGAATTCAAGGTGGTGACGGGACTCTCCTCGGCCGAGTACAGCCGAGGCGGAGCGCAGATGTCGGCGGTCACCCGTGCCGGAGGCAACGAGTATCACGGCTCGGTCTTCTTCTTTCACCGCAACACCGTCCTCAACGCCAACGACTTTTTCAACAACAGCGCTTTCCCCAAAGTGGAGCGCCCGCCACTGCTCCGGCATCAGTTCGGAGGGCGAATCGGCGGGCCCATCATCAAGAACAAGACCTTTTTTTTCTTCGGCTATCAGCAGACCCGGGAAAGCCGAAGCATTCCGGTCAACCGCCTGGTCTACACCGCCGAAGCCCGTAACGGTGTTTTCCGCTATCTCGACGACCTGCGCACCACGCCCGAGAACGTGGCTGCCAACCCCGGTTTGATCCGCAGCGTCAACTTGATGGAGTGCAGCGGCAACGTGCAGGGTCAGTTGGGCCGCGACTGTGTCGACAGCCGTTTCAACGCCGCCAACCCGGCCAGCTTCGACCCTCTCATCACCGGCCAGATTTTCGGCGTCATTCCCCTGCCCAACAATTTCGATCTGGGCGATGGCCTGAACACGGGCGGGTTCCGGTTCAATTCCAAGGCGGTTACGGCCGAGCACCTGCCCTCTTTTCGGCTCGACCATATCTTCAACGACAAGCACGCCTTTTACGGAACGCTCAATTACATCGACCGCGAGATCGACGGCGACTTCATCAACGGACGCGAACCAGTGTTTCCCGCTTTGCCTGCGCTGGGAGCCAGGGTCACCCACTCCAAAGGCTTCAGCGCGACGCTGACTTCGACACTCACCAACACCTTCATCAACGAGACCCGGGTCGGAGGCTTGGTGCGCGGCGAGAACGCGTTTCTCATCAATCAGCCCTTTCCGACGCCTTTCACCGTCGACCTCAATACCGTCACCGACGTCTACAGTCCCGGAAACGGGGATGACGTACGCGACAACGACACCTATCACCTGCGCGACACCTTCAGCTGGATCCGAGGGACCCACCAGTTCAAAGCGGGCGTCGAGTGGCGCCACCGCAGAGTCCACACCTACAGCTTCGACGAGGCCGAACCCTTTGGTGAGATCGATCTCGACGACAACGATTTTCCGCCGGGCTTCAGCGAGGGAAATCTGCGTGCCCTCTCTGGCGGCACCGACATCGAATCGTCCGACTACGAGACCGCGCGCGACTTGATGAACAATCTGGTGGGCGCCATTTCCGAGGTCGAGACCCGCTACAACGTGGCCTCGCTGACCTCCGGTTTTCTGGCCAACCAGCCCGAGCGGCGCATCTACCAGAATCGGGAATTCGACGCCTTTTTCAACGACACCTGGCAGATTCGCCCCGACTTCACCTTAAACCTGGGCCTGCGCTGGGAATACGCAACCGTGCCCTATGAGACGCAGGGCCTGGCGCTCGTCCCCTTGGGCGGCGTGAGCGCCGTCTTCGGCCCCTCCGGCCCCGGCGGCTTCTTCAATCCCGGCACTTTCAACGGGACGGCCTGCGACCCTCTGAACAACCTCCCCATGGAGAGGTCGACTTCCAACGCGACGAACCTGATCAATGCCTGCACCACCCGCTTCTTCCCCGGGACCTCCACCAACGGATTGCCTTTGTGGAACGACGACTACAACAATCTGGGACCCGTTGTAGGCTTCGCCTGGGATCCCTTCGGCAACGGAAAGACCTCGGTGCGGGCAGGTTTCCGAATCAGCTACATGCAGGACCATTTCAACATCGTCGACGGCAACCTCGACGACAACGAGGGCCTGCGAGTCGATCAGGACTGTGTTCCCGCCGACGGCGAGTGCATCAACAATCCGCTCTACCTGCGCGACATTCAGGCCAACGCGCCTCCCATCGCCGCGGCGCCCGCGTTCCAGCTGCCCTCATTTCGCAGCATTCTCGACAGCAGCACCAATGATTTTCGAACCTACGATGAAAACCTCTCGACCCCCTACTACGAGGAGTGGACTTTCAGCTTGCAGCGGGAGATCTTCCCCAACACCGGGCTCGAGATTCGCTACGTCGGCAACCACGGGGTCAAGTTGCGGCGGGTGGCCGACTTCAACGAGATCAACCTCTTCGCCCGCGACCCGGTGACTGGAATGAGCTTCCTGGACTCTTTTCTCATCGCCCAGGCCAACCTGGCTTGCAACCGCTCGGAGGGATTCGGCGACCGCTACGACGACGGAACCGGGGCGACGTGTCTCGTGTCAAATCCTCTGATGGCCGCACTGATCGGCGGAGAAGCCAGCCGGCTGCGGGGCCGCGGCGCTCTTGTGGACGCTCTTGATTTCAACTCGCCGGGACAGTTCGTCCATCGCCTCACCCAGGTGGAAACGTCGCGTCCCATGTCGGGTCAGAGCCGGATGCGCGGCGGCAGCTTCTGGGGCGCGGTGCTGGAAGGAAGGTTCCCCCTCAACTTCTTCCAGGCCAACCCCTTCGTGGCCAGTTCGCGGGCCATGGTCAACGACGGCTACTCCAAATACCACGGTCTTGAAATCGAGCTGAACCGTCGTTTCTCGGATGGCTTGGCCGTTCAAGCGAATTACACCTTTCAGAAGGCCCTGGCGGATTTCGACGGCGACCAGAACACACTCATCAACGACACCAGGCCCAGTTCGGTGCTCAATTCCAGCTACACCAATCAGCAGTTCATGCCCCAACACGTCTTCAACGCCAACTGGATCTACGAGTTGCCCTTCGGCGAAGGTCGCCGCTACACGGTCGGAAGCCCCTTCTTCAACAAGTTCTTCGGCGGCTGGCAGTTCGGCGGTCTGGTCAACTGGAGAAGCGGTCGCCCGCTTTCCATCACTTCGGGGATCGGGACTTTCCATCGCAACGCAGTTTCGGACGAAAACACCGTCAACCTTTCCCAGAATCTGACGCGAGGCCAACTCCAGGATTTGACCGGCCGGCGCACCATCTCGGGAGGCGTTTTCTGGTTCGACCCCTGCCTTTCCGCGCAGCTCAATTCGCAGTGCTCGGACCCCAACGCCGTGCAGGGACTCTTTCAGCTCCCCGATTCGGGTCGGCTGGGAGAGTTGGGCCAGTCGGTGTTCTTCGGGCCGCGGCGCTTCACGCTCGACTTCAACCTCTCCAAGCGAACCCGGATCGCGGAGCAGACCGAGATCGAATTCCGATGGGAGGTATTCAACGCCTTCAACAACACGAATTTCCAGATTCCTGCGACCAACATCTTCAGCGCCAGCTTCGGTCAGGTGACCCGGACCGTCACCAATCCGCGCGTGATGCAGTTCGCCCTGAAGGTGAATTTCTAGGGAACTCCTGGCGCGGGTCCGGACTTGGGGATTCCGTGTTCCGCTCCCGAAAGGCCACGGCGGATCGGGTGAATGCGGAACATGGAATCCTCAGCACGGAATCCGAACCCGCAAAATAGCCCGCGGCGGGAATGAAGGTCTTGGGAACATCGAACATCGCCGGCTCGCTCGGCCGACTGCCCAGAAGCCGCCGAAGTGGGAAAGAACGAGCGTCGAGATGCGATGGTCGAGGTTCGACGTTCGATATCCGGGAGCCGGGAAAAATCCCGGGCGCTACCCCCGCCTCTTCCAGAAATAGACGGGCAATCCGACGACCGAGGCGAAAACCAGGGTGACGACCGGCCAGAGCAGGAACTGGGGGAAGAAGATGAAGTTGGCGTAATCGCCCAGCGAGACGACCTCGATGGTGCGGGTCGCCCCGTCGGCGGCGGTGTGGGTCATCGAGGAATTGTCGAAGTGGGTTCCCAGGTTGAAATATGTAGCCACGACCATCATCGACGCCACCACCAGGCGGACGCACCAGGCATAGGTCGCTAGCCATTTCCAATAGGCTCGCTGAGAGCCTAGCTTGGCCGCTTCGGAACCGAAGTAGAGTCCGATCGGGACAGCCAGCCAGATGATTCCAGCCAGCAGCGCAACCTCCGCCGGGGCGGCCAACTTCTCGAGAAGCACCCTCAGTAGGATCAGTGTGAAGGACAGTCTGAGAGCCCTCCGCACCGGTCCCCGCCCGGGCAGCGCATCGCCCCAGATGCTCAACGCCCAGATCCCCAGCAGTGCCGTCCCCAGACCGGCTGCCAGGATGGTCAGGCTGCGCGTGATCGTCTCGGGAATGAAGGCGTTGGGCCCCCCGA
The DNA here is from genome assembly GCA_041578355.1 of Acidobacteriota bacterium. Taxonomy (GTDB): domain Bacteria; phylum Acidobacteriota; class UBA6911; order RPQK01; family JANQFM01; genus JBFGHF01. The sequence goes on along the minus strand of JBFGHF010000018.1, from coordinate 6,765 downwards.
TGAAGACGATGACGTCTTGGCTGTAGCTGCCGGGAAGAAAAGGGGCGACCGCAAAGCACAAGATGGCGGCCACCAGCAGCGCCTTGCGCGTGGCCTGGCGGATGCGCTCGGAAAGTTCCGCCCAGCGGAGAATGAACGTGCCGACCACGGCCCAAAAAAGAAAGGCGACGATCAAGAACATGACCGGGACAGTCTACAGGGTTGGGACAGTATTGGACAGCCTGCAGCCGGGTCGGAAACAGGGCAATCGAAGCAGGTGCGAAGAGCCCCGGAGGGGCGGTGTGAAAATAGCCCAGGGCCTTTCAGCCCTGGGAAATCAACCCCAGCCAAGGCCTCACCTGTCCACCGTGACGTACGTCTCAGACTCCGGGTCCCAGCGGATCAACGGGCAGGGAGCGCAATCGGGGTCGAGCGGGGCTACATGAAGATGTGTTGGTCGCCACCCCGGGACCGCCGGGGCGGTCAGCTTGGCGATCCAGGGATTGAGCGGGAAGGACTCAATGCGCAAGGGTCCGGGTGGCTGCGCTTCGAGAACCGAGAGGAGTTTCTCGGTCGGGGCGGCTCGCCGTTCGAACTGCGGGTCTTTCGCGAACCAGACGTAGCCCGCGTTGGAGAGAACGAATCCGATCAGCAGTGCAATACCCGCCCGTCTCGTCCACATGTCTCTTCCCAGGGAGGCCAAACCGGCGGCCACCCCGAACGAGGCCAGGTATTCATGGCGGCTGGGGACGTGATCCTGGTAGGTCAGGAACACGTAGGGGAGCAACGCCACCACGGCCCAAGCCGACGCTGCGGCAATCCGACGCCGGTTGAATGGCAAGCGCCACACCAGCGCCGCGGCGATGGCGAGGTAGAGCCAGGGGAAGGCGAGCTTGTGAAGACTTTTCACGAGAACCAGGAGTGCTCGCGGACCGAAACTGTAAAATCCGCCGCCGATCAGGGAGTTCGACGACGCCGTGCTCAGGAAGAGCAGGCCGAAAAGCCCGGTCAGTCCCCAAAAGAACAGGTAAGCCCGATTGGGTACGAATCGGCGTCCCCGCCAAACCTCCGTCACTGGGATCAGCAGCAGCACCACGGGTGCGGATTCTTTGGAAAACAGAGCCAGTCCGTAGGCCAGCAGACTCCAGTAATGACGATCGCGCGCCCACAGCAGCAAGCAGAGCATCAGGAAGAAGCCGGCCAGAAGCTCGTGCATTCCTCCCAGCCAAAGAATCGCTTCCTGGGGATTCTGAAAGCTGACGAAGAGAAAGGACGCCGCCACGGCGATGCGGGGGTCGCCGCCGAGTATCGCGGCCAAACGACCGGCCAGCAGCGCGTTCACGGAGTGAAGCAGAGTCGTGAACAGATAGAAGGGGATGGCCTGGTAGCCGAAGACCGATTTTAGAGACAGGAACACCAGATATGTCGTGCTTCGAAAGTTTTCGGGGGGGATGCCGAAAAGCAGTAGAGGGTGGTGCAGCAAGTCCTCGACACGCTGCAGGAAAACGTAGTCGTCGGAGATGAAGCCGTTGTCGAGCCCGGCCCCGAAGACCAGCAGGCTGACACCCGCCAAGCCGAACCAGCAGTGGAGCCGCCCGCCCTGATTGTCGCTCATCGAACTCAAGTACTTGAAAATAGCAATCTGAATCACATTTTCCGAGTGACAATCGCACTAGAATCGCGAAGCAGGAGGTGTTTAGTCCCTTGGGTCCGCGAGAATGGTTGGAACGGAGCCAAGCAACTATGTAGGAGCCGCCATATGTTTTCCTCATCATCAGAGAAAAAGGAACTGATCGAAAAGGCCGCCGAGTTCGTCAGGAACAAAGAAAAAAGCAAGTCGGAGCTGATCGAGGAGCTCACCCTCCTGACAACCAGACTGGAGAGGCTGGAAGGCACGGTGGAGGCTGCCGTGCTCGAAAGGTCGTCTCCCACGGAGGCCGTGAGCCGAAACCAGGAAGACGATCGCGCCGTGATCGAGAACGAGGTCGAACGCCGGGTCGCGGAACGCTTGGAATCGGAGGTGGAGCAACAGGTCCAAGAGCGGACGCGGGGCCTGGAGAACCTCATGCAGGAGCGAACCGAGATCGAGATCGAGCGGCAATTGTCCGAACGGCTCAAGGACAAGCCCGCTTCCGAGTCCAGCGCCGCCGGGGACGATTTTGAACAACTGGCCGGCGACGAGTTTGAGCAATTGTTGGAAAGGCGGGTCGCGGAACGAACCCGCGAGCTCGAGGCGGTCGTCGACGAGCTGAGCGCCGAGGTCGAGCTCAAGCAACTCACCCAGGAAGAGCTGCGGCGGGCGGAAGAGGAAAAGCACGCACTCGAGGAGCGTCTGGCTAGCCAAGAGCAGGAAGTCGCGGCGACGATGGCGGACCAGGCGCGGGGTTTCGGGGGCACCGCCTCGAAGGTCCCGGCTCTGCTGTGGCTCTGGGAGGAGGGATCCGGGTTGACCCTGACCAACCAGAGTTGGTTGGATTTTCGCGGCCGTGGAGCCGAAGAGGAAGAAGGAGATGGTTGGATGTCGGGTCTTCATCCCGATGAAGTCCAACTCTGGAAAGATACTTTTCAAGAAGCCACTCAATCGGGGCGCCCCTTCCGCTTGGTCCACCGCTTGCAGCGAAACGACGGGAGCTTCCGCTGGATGCTCTCCGAGGCCGCTCCCACCCGCGACGACTCGAAAACGCTCTGTTTCTCGGGGGCAAGCCTGGATATCACCGAGTTGAAGGAACGCGAGGAATCGCGGAAAGAAGAACTGGACAAGCTCTCCAAGGACCTCCTCGAGCGGGACGATGCGGACTCGGCACAGCAAGGAGAACTGGAAAGCCTGCGCGAAACCGTTCGTCAGCTGACGCGGGACGCGGAGGAGCGAGCGGCCTGGATTTCCAATGGTCTGGAAGGCGGCGTCCAGACCTTTCTGGACGACTCCGCTTCGCGATTGAAGAGTGTGCTGGGAGAAATCGAAGAGATCCGGGGCCAAATCCGCAGCCTGTCCGGCCGCACCGAGGATCTCCTCAAGAGCGTGGGGCCGGTGGTTCGTGACGACGAAGACCTGCCCAAGGCTTTCATCCGGCTGGCCAATTCTCTTCGCGAAGCGTACGGCCTCAACTGTTCGGTCGAAGAGGACGGGGCCGAGCCCATGGATGCTTCGGCGCGTACGGCCCTTTTTCTTCCCGTGCGGGAACTTCTACTTTGCCTGGGGCGGTCGAGAGAGACTTCGGCTCCGGTCAGCGTGTCCAGCGGCCGCGTAAAAGGCCAAATCCAGGTGAGGGTCGAGGGCGACCTCTTGCCTTCCGACATCAGCGGTCTCGAGTCGGCGAACGGTTCGCCCGGCGACAGCCGGCTTTTCGCCGCGCGCAACCTGCTGGAGGGCCAAGGCGGCTGGGTGGCTGTGGAAGACTGCGAAGACGGCACGGTGCGGCTCGACTTCGTGCTTCCCGTCGAGCCTCAAGCGGCCTAGATCGAAGAGAGCGAGAGCGAGAGCGAGCGGGACGGCCAGCCGGGCGTCTCTGGGAGCACCCTCCGCGAAACTGTCGGAACCCGCAGCACCAGAACAGATCCCCAACCACGTCCGCAATAATCGGCCTCGCTCTCGGTCTCGCTCTCGGTCTCGCTCTCGGTCTCGCTCTCGGTCTCGCTCTCGCTCTTCGGTCCTAATCCGCACCGCCCTCCACATCGTTCCAAATGCTGCGGTGGATTCTCCAGGCGCCGTCCGCTTGGCGTTTGAGGATTCGCATGACGTGGTGTCGGCTCTTCTCAACGTCGCCGTCGGGGAGCGAGCGCATCGAGCCCCGGATCATTCCCCATTCGAAGGCGGTCTCCCCTCTCACTTCGATTTCTTCCCACACCTGCTCGTATTCCAGGATCTCGATTCTCGAGTAGGCCTCTCGCATCGCTGCGAAAGAGCGATCGAGTTCTTCGGATCCGCTCTTTCGTTCGCCCCCGGGCGGCATCAGAACGGCGTCTTCGGTGAAGAGCGATCGAAGCGTTTTGAAGTCGCGTGAGCGCGTGGCCTGGATGTCGCTGCGGTGAAGTTCTTGGATTCTGTCGAGGTCGGTTTGACTCATGCTGTACCCCAAAAGTGAGACACGACCCGATTGGGAGAGGCGCCTGCTTCCTTGAACTGTCAGGGCGCGTGCCGCCGCCTCTGGCCGACGGAAAGAGAAGCGCGGCCGAACGGGTCTCCCGAAAAAGCTCCCGGGACTGCGTCCGAAATGGCCGATTGGACGAATCCCATTAGGATGTTATTCAATTCGGAGCGAAATTCCGAAGTGAGGGAGGGCTGATGTCTACGTTCTTGGCGACCTATCTGGGTGCGCTGGCCGTCATTCTGGTGTTCATGACCGTGCTTTGGATCTTCAGCGTACTGGTGAGGAACGCCAGTATCGTCGATCCTTTCTGGGGACCCGGATTCGTCCTCGCCGCCTTCTACTACTACTTTCAGACGGAGGGCGTCCCGGCAAGGCAGATCCTGGTTTTGACCCTGACCACGATCTGGGGGCTGAGGCTGGGTCTTTATCTGGGTTGGCGGAATTGGGGCAAGGGCGAGGACTTCCGCTATCGGCAGTTTCGCCAGGACTACGGTCGCGAGCGCTATTGGTGGGTGAGCTTCTTCCAAGTCTTTCTGCTTCAGGGCGTCCTGATGTGGCTGATTTCGGCTCCCCTGTTGGGTGCCCAGTACTATTCTCATCGTCCCCTGGGCTGGCTCGATGCGGCGGGGGTCCTGATCTGGTTGGTGGGTTTCGTCTTCGAGGCGGGGGGGGACTGGCAGCTGGCCCGTTTCAAGAGCGACCCAGCCAACCGGGGGAAGCTGCTCACCAGCGGATTTTGGCGCTACACTCGACATCCGAATTACTTTGGTGATTCGGCGGTCTGGTGGGGGCTCGGATTGATCTGCATAGCCGCAGGAAGCTTCGTCCCGGCACTGGGCGCGGTTCTGATGACGGCCATGATCATCAAGATCTCGGGTGTCTCCCTGCTCGAGAAGTCTCTCAAGAAGGTCAAGCCGGGCTATGAAGAGTACGTGCGGAATACCAGTTCGTTCATCCCCTGGTTTCCCAAAAAGTGATTCTCCGGGTGCTAAATCGCGGAGTGTCGACGCCGAATCCGGCCCGCGGCTGAGCCTCGCAGGTCGGAGGGTGTGGCAAAAATGGATTGACAGCGAAAACCCTGGAGTGCGGCGGCGGGAGCTGCCGGCTTGGCATGTCAAGACAAAAACCGACCTGTTGATAAGGAGAGAGTTTGAAGAAGGGCGGAAGCTCCGCGTCCGCTGCGCTTCCGCACTCCAGGGCAGACCGGTGCCCCCCTTTTTTCGACACCCTCGTCAGCGAGTGTCCCGCCCGAACAAAGGTCCGTCGCAATCGAGGGTGAAAAGCAGAGATCTTCGCAGCAGGAGAGGATGGAAAGAGTGTTACCGGACCGGATCGGTTTCGCCCGGGACCACGCCCGGAAACGGCACCCGATCCGGCCCGTCGTCCTGTTGGGGGAGGACTGAACAGAGGATAGCAAACGGGTGTGAAAAAATCCACAATTCGTTCTTCCGGGCAGTAGGGCCCGGCTGCGTTGGTCGTTCTCGACCGCAGCAATTCCCCGAGATACCCACCACCAAACCCGGTCAGGGCGATTTTGACAGCGGGTTTCGGGTGGCGCTAGACTCCCGGTGCTTGTCGGGGAACATGTCGGATGCCGTCTTTTCCAACACTTGGAGGCTCCTCAGACCGGTAGTCTGGACCGCGATTCTGGTGGGAGTCGCTCGTTTCGTTCTGACTGTCGGCGGGGCTCCCCAATGGGCCGTCTACGCGGCCAGTCTCACAGCGGTCCAGATTCTGGGTTCGGGGTACTTCGCAGTCCGGTTGGCGGCCACCGCCGGCGGTTATTTCCAACTTTGGGCGGGAATTCTCATCATCTTCGGCGTTTGCCAGTCGCTCTACATCGCCGGTCTGCTCTACACACTGCAGACCGGGGTCCCCACTCTTTATCACGAAACTCGACGTCTGGTGGAATTCCTGGGCTACGAGCCCTCCATCCCGCTCCACATCGGTATGCACGTCCTGAACTGGATGGTGATCGCCCCTTCATTGATGGCCTGGGTGATCGCAGCGCCGCTGGTTTGGGGGACCCGGCGTTTTCGGGCGGGCAAATGAGGAACTTCGGGTCGCCGAGAGAGGAGTTCAGACCAAGAACAAGGCCAAAACGCCCATGACCGACAGAACGTAGGCAAGGCGGAGCTGCGTGTAAATCGGATCTTTCATTTCGATCTCCACTTACTCTGGATGGAAAAGCGCCCCGAAAGGTTGCGCTTTTTCATCGCTCCCGCCCAACCCAACTTTCCGATTCCGGCTTGCTCGGGCGGGCGTTACAATGGAAGTGAGTAAGACTTTTGGGCGCTTGAATTCCCCTTTCTGCAGGTGTGAGTTGTGAACGGAAGACTCGAGAAGATCTGGTTGAAACGGTTCAGAGGCGGTCCCATGGACGAGGCACTCGAGGCTCGCCTCGTCGCGGGCAGAGGATTGGAAAAGAACGCCAACCAAGGGGGCAAAAGACAGGTGACTCTGATCGAGCAGGAGGTTTGGGATCAGCTCGCCGAGCAGTTGGGTTCGAATCTGGATCCGTCGATGCGGCGAGCCAATCTTCTCGTCGCGGGGGTGCGACTGCGGGATTGCCGGCAAAGAGTGCTGCAGATCGGCGACTGCAGACTGCGGATGTGGGGAGAGGTCAAGCCCTGCAGACGGATGGAGGAGGCCTATCCCGGTCTACAGGGGGCGCTCTACCCCGACTGGAAGGGCGGGG